>CABSQC010000041.1 GCA_902479835.1 uncultured Streptococcus sp.
ATAATAAAGTTATTTTAATCGGTCGCCTGGTGGCGGCCCCAGAATTGCATAAAACCAGCACACACAAATCCGTTGCCCGAGTGACCGTTGCGGTCAATCGTCGCTACAAGGATCAAAACGGGGAGCGAGAGACTGATTTTGTCAATGTCGTTGTCTGGGGGAAATTGGCTGAAACCATGGCTAGTTATGCCAGTAAAGGGAGTTTGATCTCTTTGGATGGAGAGATTCGGACGCGCCGCTACGAGAAAAATGGCATCATGCAGTATGTGACAGAGGTCCTTTGCCAAAGTTTTCAGTTATTAGAGAGCCGCGCTCAGCGAGCGATGCGTGAAAATGGTGGAACGGGAGATTTAGCCGACATCATTTTAGAGGAGGAAGATCTTCCTTTTTAGAAACAAAAAAAGAAAGCTGGTTCGTTTATAGACCAGCTTTTTTTGATACTTGGTAGGGATTTCATTCGGGAACAAGTCTTTTAAAAATAAATCAAAAATATGCATCTGTACAATAAAAGCCAGCACTTTTCTTGAAAAAGTAGTAAAATAAAGTAATATATATTCAAAATTTTCAGAAAAGGAACGGAGTTTGAAGGGGAAAGAAGAAAGAAAAGAACGGTTGAAATGGCTGATAAAACGGGTTCTACTGGTGATTCCGGTGGCCTGCATCCTCTTGTGGATCTATGCCGTTTGTCAAACCAGTAGCATCCAGGATCAGACCAAGATCGGTGTTACCTATATGACCATGAACAATGAGTTCTATAAAAGTATTCATTCGGAAATTAGTCGAATTGCCGATGAGAAAGGGGCTCTTGTTTATGTCCGAGATCCAGAATTGGACGAAAAAAGGCAGAGCCAGCAGATCGATGATTTTTGCGCCCAAAAAGTAAATGTGATTGTGATTAATCCGGTTAAAGGGGATAGTCAGCCCATTTTAAGGGCTCTTAAAAAAGCTAGAAAACAAGGAATTAAGATCATTGCAGTTGATACCCAGCTCAAGCATTTTAAGCCGGATGCCAGCATTGTCTCCGACAACTACCAAGCAGGAGTCTTGATTGCGAAAGAGTTGATGAAACGCTCTTCAAATGCTCGGATCCTTCTCTTGGAGCATAAGGGGACTGTTTCAGCAGATACGCGGATTCAGGGATTTAAGGATACCATCAAAGGATATGGGTCATATGAGATTATCTCGGAACTAGAAACCAAGGGGCAGACGGAGATCGCTATGCCAGCTGTCCGTAAGTTCTTGCAGTCAGGGGGGAATGTCGATACTCTAGTCTCCTTGAATGACCGTTCAGCTATAGGAGCTTTAGCAGCCATCAAGGAGCAAGGGATCACCCATCCCATTGCGATCTATGGGATTGATGGCTCACCAGATATGAAAGCCTTGCTACACTCGACAGATGATGTCGTAGGAACCGTTGCCCAGTCTCCGTTGAAGATGGGAGACCGCGTGATGGAGGTCATCCAAGATATGGCTGATGGGAAGAGCTATCAAAAAGAAATAACCATTCCGGTTCAGATGATGACAAAGGAAAACATCGATCAATTTGATGTGAATGGGTGGCAGTAATGAGAAAATTTAGAGGTGTGAGATACAGTTTGGCCATTCTGATGGTCGTGAATTTTATCGCTGTGATGCTCAACAGTATCATCTATCTTCAAGCAACCAATTATATCATTGCTCAACGACAAGCTTCCCTATTAGTAGAACGCTTAGAGCGCATTCCTTTTGCGCCCTCTACAACTTTTTGGTTGTCTGCACTCTTATTTGCTGGGATTGCCTTGATTTCCATGAGTCGTTATCGGTCTCAAACGAGTCGATGGTCCATTTTTGATCAGTGGAACATTCTGGAGATCCTCCTGATGTTGCTCTTGATGTGGGTCCAAAATGTAGCTTATAACGGGCTGATTCTCTTGGTTTTTGCGGATATCTTCTATGGTTCCAAAGAGTTGAATACCAAGCGAGACCGCAAGTATTGGTTTGCGTTTATCCTAGTGAGTTTCTTGATGCTTCTTGTGACCAATTCAGACGTCTTTTCGCTTTTCTTTCCGATACCTTCTCTTGATGTCTATATTCATTTTTATCCTGCCTCCATTCGGATTCTGGCCTTTTTCTTGAAGAATTCCCTCTATGCCTTGAATATGGTGCTCTTCATTATTTCGCTTTTGTTCTATATTATGAATGTTCTTGCGGAAAACCACGAAGTAGAAGAAGAGTTGGCTATGGTTTCGAAGGTGAATACGGAGTTGAACAACTATATGGCCTTGTCTGAGAAGATTGCAGAAGATCGGGAACGTAAGCGGATTGCTCGGGAAATTCACGATACCTTGGGGCACGCGCTAACAGGGATCTCAGCAGGTTTAGATGCTGTTGGGGTCTTGATTGATATCGATCCCAATCGGGCAAAAGAGCAGGTGAAAAGTGTATCAGAAGTGGTTCGTGAAGGGATCCAAGATGTGAGGGGCTCTCTCAACCGCCTCCGTCCAGGTGCCCTTGAGGGACGAACCCTCAAAGATGCTTTAGAAAAGATGATCCGCGAGTACCAGACGCTTTCCAACATGCAGGTTGATTTACACTATGAATGGGTCGATGTCGATATGGACGTCATGATTGAAGATACGATTTTTCGTGTGATCCAGGAGTCTATGACCAATGCGGTTCGCCATGGTCATGCCAGCCGGATGACCCTTCATTTTTTTGAGGATGAAGAAGATTACCTGATCGAGTTGCAGGACAATGGGGTTGGGTTTGAAACCTTAACCTATGGCTATGGGCTCAAGCAGATGATGGAGCGTATTTCCATCCTAGGAGGACAGCTTCAATTTGAAAGTCGCGATGGATTTTTCACGCGCGTTAGTTTACCGAAATATAAAGAAGGGAGATAGAAATGGTGATAAAAGTAATGGTGGCAGATGACCAGGCCTTGATTCGAGAATCTCTAAAAATTATTTTGTCGGCCCACCCTGATATCGAAGTGGTGGCCACAGTGGAAGATGGGAATCACGTCTTGTCTAGCATTCCACAGACACATCCTGACCTGATCTTAATGGATATTCGGATGCCAGGCATGGATGGGGTTTTGGCGACAAAAGAAGTCAAAGAGCACTATCCGGATATCAAAATTATTATTTTAACGACCTTTGACGATGATGAATTTATCTATAGTGCACTCAAGTATGGTGCTTCAGGTTATCTTTTAAAGGGAGCCTCGACAGAGGAACTCTATGAAGCGATTAAGGTGGTATATCAGGGCGGAGCCATGATCAACCCGAATATCGCTAGCAAGGTCTTTCAAATTTTCTCACAAATGGCCAAAACCAACTTCTCTATTGCTGTAGATGAGGACAATGTCAAGGATTTGAGCACGACGGAATGGCGCATTATCCAAGAGGTCGGCTATGGGGAGTCCAATAAAGAAATTGCAGCCAAACTCTTCTTATCAGAAGGAACCGTGCGCAATTACTTATCAACGATTTTGGCGAAATTAAACCTACGAGATCGAACGCAATTAGCGATCTGGTCAGTCCAAACAGGAGTGACGAGACGTGATTTTTCTAAAGGAAATACAGAATGAAATTGAAGCGAAAGCATCTTTGTTGGGGGATTGGTCTCCTTGTTGTGCTCTGTGCGAGCGCGGGTTTTTATTGGTGGAAACAGCAACCGACCGTACTCCATATCGGCGTTTATGCAGGTTCTAGCTGGGATGTGCCGACCAGTCAACGTTCCCATGCCTTGGATCGTGCGATTCAAAAATTTGAAAAATCCCATCCTCATGTCCGTGTAGAGTATGAAAACGGGATTCCGCAGTCGGATTATTCAGACTGGCTCTCTGAAAAGATTGTCTCAGGAAAGACGCCGGATGTGTTTATGGTCTCTGAGCAAGATCTTTCTTTATTAGCAGCGCGAGGCGTATTAGAAAAGTTAAACGGCTATATGGATCGAAAAGATCAAGCTGCCTTTTATCCCGTTGCCTTTGAATCCGGTGTCTATCAGGGGCAAACCTATGCCTTACCTTATGAAAGCAATCCGATTTTGATGTGTGTCAATAAAGATCTCTTGGATAAAGAAGGTATCGCGGTTCCCAAAGAAGGCTGGACCCTTGAAGAGTTCTATACGATTTGCAAGAAACTAACCAAAGATACCAATGGGGATGGGCAATTGGACCAATTTGGGAGTACAGAATACACCTGGAAAGAAGCCTTGGCGGCAAATGGAGGTCATCTCTTCCAAGGAGGCATGCTCAAGCTGACAGCTCCAGAAGTCAAAGAATCTTTGACTTTTCTTCAAAAATTGGAAGATCTAAATAAAAATTACAAGGTGAGCTCTAAAGATTTTGACCAGGGGAAAGTCGCCTTCTATCCCATGACCTTGGCCCAATATCGGACCTATAAACCTTATCCCTACCACGTTTCAAAATATTCAAACTTCACCTGGACCTGTATCCCGATGCCTGCTAAGTCAAAAACGACCAAGGCAACCTTAGTCACGACGACTTCTTTTGCTATGTCAGCTCGGAGTTCTCATTCCAAGTTGGCTTGGGAATTGATGCAACTCTTAACAGAGGATCCCGAAATTCAACAAACCCTCTTTGCCCAATCCCAGGGGATCTCTGTCATGCCACAGGTCGTCAAGAGTCGCTCTAGTAAAGACCTTTTGCAGGTAGATGATTTTGGGACGGATTCCTTGACCAATCAGACCTTGAACCGCATCATGGAACAAGCTGTTGAAAGTAGTCCTAAAAATGTCTCAAAAGAGGTGTTAGAAAAGTTAGATTACTTGATTGGCAATGCCTTGCGCGATCAAGATGTTGAGAACCGCTTGCCTCAAATTCAGAGGGAGATTGAAAGTAGTCTACAGGTAGGAGTTTAGAGTAAAATAAGATGGCATTTTGTCAAGTGACAGATGTCATTTTTTTATTGCTAAATGTCATATTGGGAATGTGACATTTGACAATATAAAAACGCTTTCAAATAGTCTACAATAGAGTCAAATAAAGGAGGCGTAGAAAAATGAAATACCTCGTTTTGGTCAGTCATGGTGGACTGGCAGAAGGTCTAAAAACATCACTAGCCATGTTTGCTGGTGATAAGATGGATCAGGTCATCGCAGTTGGACTCAAAGAAGGAAAATCAGTTGATGACTTCGCAGTTGATTTCAGAGAGAGCATTTCAGGATTGACAGCTGATGATTCTGTTTTGGTCTTGGCAGATATCGTAGGTGGTAGTCCATTAACCACTGCAGCCACGGTTCTAGAAGAAGCTGGAAAGCTCGATGGAGCCTTAATCCTTGGTGGGATGAACCTCACCATGGCCTTGACGGCAGTTGTGATGAAGGATGTGTTGGATGGAGACGATTTGTCAGCCACCATCTTATCAGAAGCACGATCTGCACTACAGCCTTTTGAAGTTTCAGCCACTGGTGCTGAAGAAGATGATGACGATATTTAATAGGGAGGTACCTTATGGTAGTAACATTTGTACGGATTGATGACCGCATGATTCACGGTCAGACAGTCACACGCTGGGCAAAGGAAAAACCATGTGATGGTTTGATTGCCGTAAACGATGCAGCAGCATCAAACAAGGTTTTGATCCAAGCTTACAAAGGCGCATCAGACAAGAAAACCTTTGTATGGACAAAGGAAGCCTTTAAAGAAAAATCAGCAAAAGTAACAGAATCAGATAGTCGTTACTTCTTGATCACCAAAAATCCAATCGATATGAAGGAAATTTTGGTCGACCAAGGGTTTGTCCCAGGTGATGTCAAAGAAATCATTGTTGGCCCTGCAAATGATCGTCCTGGAGCTGTGAAATTGGGAAATAACCAATCCATCACTCAGGAAGAAGCAGAAGCCTTCCAAGCTATTCAAGCAGCAGGCTACAAGGTGAAATTCCAATTGTTGCCAGATGTTTCCATTGGGTATTGGGATGATTTCAAATCAAAATTTGGTTTTTAAAACTAACAGTCCTATCTGTTAGGTAAATAAATTTACAAACAAAAGGAGCGTTTGTTATGACAATTTCATGGATTCAAGCAATCTTGCTTGGTATTTTCGCCAGCTTGTCTTCAATGCCTGGTATGGGAGGTTCCAGTATCGGGAACTATACACTCGGTCGTCCTTTGATCGGTGGGTTGATTTCAGGTTTAATTCTTGGAGATGTGACAACTGGTATTATGGTCGGGGTTGCCCTTCAAGTCGTTTATATCGCCTTAGTAACACCTGGTGGTACCGTATCTGCCGATGTGCGTGCCATCTCTTACATCGGTGTTCCTCTTGCTATCTTGTTTGTGCATGCCAACAACATCACAGATGAAGCAGGAATCGCCGCAGCTGCAGCTCCAATCGGTGCAGCCGTTGGGACAATCGGTACAGTTCTTTTCTACGGTACCGCTACTATGAACTTGGTATGGCAACACATCGGTTGGAAAGCCGTTGAAGAAGGAAACTTCAAAAAACTCTACGCAGTTGACTGGGTTTACCCTTGGATCTCTCACTTCCTCTTCTCTTTCCTTCCAACAATGATTATCACCAAATACGGTGAAAACATGGTTGATTTGATGAAACAATACCTTCCTATGGATGGTTACTGGATGAAAGCCCTCTTTACAGTCGGTGCTCTTCTCCCATGTGTCGGTATTGCCATCTTGTTGAAACAAATTGTTACAGAAGCAACTGACTTCATTCCATTCTTTGTTGGATTTACCTTGGCAAAATCTCTCGGATTGAACTTGGTATCCAGTGCCGTTGTTTCATTAATCTTTGCAGTAATCTACTATGAACTTGAAGTGATCAAATCGATGAAAGCTGCTCCAGCCGGAGTGGTGGACCTAGACGATGATGAGGAGGATATTTAAAATGGCTGATAGAAAGAAAATTTCAAAGAAAACATTAGCAAAAGCATTCCATCATTGGTATTATGGTCATTTGACTTGTTTCTCTCAAGAACATATGCAAACCTTCGGGTACTTGACTTCTATGCTTCCAATCGTAGAAGAAATGTATGACACAAAAGAAGAACAAAAGGATGCGATGCAAACCTATACGGCCTTCTTCAACACTGAACCACAACTTGGATCTCTTGTTGTAGGGATCACAGCTGGTTTGGAAGAAGCGCGTGCAAACGGAGATGCAGTAGATGGCGAAACCATCAACGGTATGCGTGCCGGTTTGATGGGACCAATCGCTGGTATTGGTGACTCATTGGTCGTTGGTACCTTGATTCCAGTTCTCTTAGGGATTGCCCTTGGCCTTTCTAAAGGTGGTAACGTCGCTGGTGCTCTCTTCTACATCGTCGTATGGAACCTCTTAGTCTACTTTGGTATGCGCTTTGCCTTCTTCAAAGGTTACCAATTAGGGGATAAAGCCGTTGAATTCCTTGTAGGACCAAAAGGACAAGCTCTTCGTAAAGCGATCAGCGTTGTCGGTGGTATGGTTATCGGTGCCGTAGCAGCTACTTGGGTATCTGTTACAACAGCCCTTCAATTCAAGAACGCTGAAGGAAAAGTCTTCTTGAACATCCAAGAAAAGATCGATGGTGTTTATCCAGGTCTCTTGACAGCAGCCTTCATCACTCTTTGCTGGTGGTTGATGTCTAAGAAAAAAATTTCACCAAACAAAGTCATGTTACTTCTCGTTGTAGTGGCTTTGATCGGTGTTGCCCTTGGTATCTTTGATCCACATCTTAAATACTAAGGAAAAGAAAAAACGAATTTGCTAGTAGGAGTTTTTGAGAATGAAGTGAATTGACCTCCTTTACTTGCACTTCATTCTCAATTTTTATCAGGAGGAATCCCATGGTTACAAAACAAGAACTTGTCAATGGATATGAAACAGAAATCAAGTACCAACGTCACATGCTTGAAAACCTTGGTCGTTGGTTCAGCTTACTCTTTATCATTGCCAGTATTGGTGTGGTATTGATCTATCTCTTTCACAAAAGTTTCCTCCCACTCTTGATCCTCGGGATTTTACTAGCCTTGGTTGGAATTTTAGGCATGATTGTTTTTGGATATGGCATCTACCGCGGTCGGATCAATCTTCAAAAAG
>CABSQC010000042.1 GCA_902479835.1 uncultured Streptococcus sp.
ATAATGACTGGAGACTTTACGCAGTGAGAAAAGCGCTTGAAATATTAGAATTTCAAGCACTCGGGAGTTTTGAGACCTTGGGCTCAAAACTAAGTCATGGAACTTCTTTGAAGTTCGCTGACGTCCGTACTCACTTAAGGAAAGTCTCTAAGAATACTATTTCGGTTCTTTTCTTATTTTTTCAACCCTTCTTCGAAACTCTTAGAAGGTGCTTCGACTTGTATGGTTTCAAGGGTTAATGGATTGGTGAAGGTCAAGCGGTGAGCATGGAGCATGAGTCGCTCTCCGCGTGCATGGTTATAGAGAGGGTCCCCGACAATCGGGTGGCCATGATGGGAGAGATGAACCCGGATCTGATGGGTACGCCCCGTTTTGAGCTGGCATTTGACCAGGCTGTTTCGTCCGATTTTTTTCAGTTGCGTCACCTGAGTTTCTGCGTACTGCCCCTTGCGTGGATCGACCAGGCGCTTGCGCCGATCGTGGCGATCGCGTCCGATTTTATCCTTGTAGACGATGGTTTTTTGTGCTAAGCTGCCTTGGATCAAGGCCCAGTACTCGCGTTGGATGTTTTTATCTTCTAAAATGCGGTTGAGAATGGGCAGGATAAAAGGATTTTTGGCAAATAAAATCGCTCCGCTGGTTTCCTTATCTAGGCGGTGCACAACGTAGCAGGTGGATCCAACATAGCTGGAAACATGGTTGAGAAGAGCAATTTCTGTCGGCTCATTGGCATGGGTTTTCATGCCTTCAGGCTTATTGACGATGATGACATGCTCATCCTGATAGAGTTCTTCGACCAGACTCGGGTCTCCGGATGGGAGCTCCTTTTCAGGGTAATCGTCGGAATCAAAGATTAGCTGGATCTGGTCTCCTTTTTTAACGGAGCTCTGCCAGTTGATGGTCTCTCCATTGACCAAGACGTGCTTCTTGGTTCGTAAAAAATGCCGGATCTTACGGGGAATGAGGAAGTAGTCCTCAAGCAGCTCTTTCACAGTCATCTGGGGAAAAGATTGTGGAATGGTAAATTGATAGTTCATGACCCTATTGTAGCAAAATCTAAGCTTAAAGAAAACTAAATGGGAGAAGGGAATGAGCGATCTTTTCTTGCTAGGACAAGGATAAGGTGTTACAATAACAGGTATGAATAGAATAAAAGAATTATTTGAAAACCTGATCACTTTTTTTAGAAAGGATCATCCGCCCAAAGCGGTGGCAGAAGAAGTGCCAGACACGGAACTACCGGAAGAGACAGTAGAGCCGACCTATAGTCGCTCAGGCAAGCACAGAAGCAAGCCTCTCTCTCAGCATCCCTTCCGTCGTTTTTGGCGCAGATTCCATTTGACCAAGATTCTCCTGATCATTGGGCTAGGCTTTAGCCTCTTGACAGGGGGCTATCTCTTCTACCTTGCTAAGACGACCAACGTCAAGGATTTGCAGAATGCACTGAAGGCGACTACCATTATCTATGATAAGAATGGGGACCAGGCGGGAAGTTTGACCGGGCAAAAAGGAACCTACGTCGAACTCGATGCTATTAGTGAGAATCTGCAAAATGCTGTGGTCGCAACAGAGGACCGGAGCTTCTACAAGAATAGCGGGATCAACTATGGGCGCTTCTTCTTAGCGATTTTGACCCTGGGTCGCTCAGGTGGTGGGTCGACCATCACCCAGCAGCTAGCCAAGAATGCTTACCTGTCTCAGGACCAGACGGTAGAGCGCAAGGCCAAGGAATTCTTCCTAGCGCTTGAAATCAATAAGAAATACAGTAAAAAAGAGATCCTCACCATGTACCTCAACAATGCCTATTTTGGAAATGGGGTTTGGGGTATTGAGGATGCTTCCAAGAAGTATTTTGGGGTTTCAGCCAGTCAATTAAGTCTGGATCAGTCTGCGGTTCTCGCAGGTATGCTCAAGGGACCGGAAATCTATAACCCGCTCTATTCAGTAGAGAATGCGACCAATCGCCGCAATACGGTCCTCCAAAATATGGTGGCGGCTGGTTATATTGACCAGAAAACAGCTGATCAGTCAGCTGCTGTGGATATCCATGGTCAGCTGGTCGATGCCTATGAAGGCAAGTCGGAGGATTACCGCTACCCATCCTATTTTGATGCGGTCATCAATGAAGCGGTCAATGAATACGGCCTGACCGAAGAAGACATTGTCAAAAATGGCTACCGGATCTACACCGAGCTGGATCAAAATTACCAAGCAAGCATGCAGGTGATCTATGACAATACGGCCCTCTTCCCAGTAGCGGAAGACGGCACGCGCGCAGAATCTGGTAGTGTGGCGCTTGATCCTAAGACCGGAGGAGTTCGGGCTCTCGTAGGGCGTGTCGGAAGCGATCAAAATCCAGGTTTCCGTACCTACAACTATGCCACCCAGGCTGCCCGTAGTCCAGGATCAACCATCAAACCTTTGGTGGTCTATAGCCCAGCTGTTGCTGAAGGTTGGTCGACCAATAAGGAGTTGGACAATAGTACCACCCAATATGGAAGCTATGAGGTCAATAACTATGCGGGAATCCAGTCTAGCCCAACGGTACCGATGTACCAGGCCTTGGCAGAATCCCTTAACCTTCCAGCCGTAGCGACCGCTAATGATTTGGGTCTCGATACGGTCTTTGAATACGGGAAAAAATTCGGGCTCAACATGGACAAGGTGGACAAGTCGCTTGCCGTTGCCTTGGGAGCTGGTGTGACAACCAATCCGATGCAGATGGCCCAGGCCTATGGCACCTTTGCTAACGGCGGGGTCATGAATGATGCTCACCTCATTACCAAGATCGAAAATGCAAGTGGCCAAGTGGTCAAGAGCCACAGCCAGAAATCAACCCGAGTGCTTAGTGGTTCAACGACAGATAAGATGACCAATATGATGCTGGGTACTTTCAGTAATGGTACAGGGGTGAACGCTGCGCCTTATGGCTATACCATGGCAGGGAAAACCGGTACGACAGAGACCAGCTTTAACAAGGACCTCTCTGGAGACCAATGGGTGATCGGCTACACGCCAGATGTGGTCATCAGTCAATGGCTTGGTTTCCCAACGACCGATGAAAATCACTACCTGACGGACAGTAGTGCTGGAACGGCATCAGAGATCTTCCGCAATGTTGCCAATAGTGTCCTGCCTTATACAGACGGTACCCAGTTTGACTCGGTGAAGAACTCTTATGCTGAAAACGGCATTGCGCCAGTCGGAGAAGAAACGACAGAAACAGATAGCAAAGAAGACAAAGGTTTCTTTGAGGATGTCAAAGAAAAGGCGTCGAATATGGTCGATGATGCGAAAAAAGCAATCGACGAGGCCGATATCCCAGGAAAAGCGAAAAACGCTTGGGATACCTTCAAAGGCTGGCTTGGTTTCTAATCAAAAAAACGATTCAGAAATTTTTCTGAATCGTTTTTTGTTTAAAGTTCACTATCTGATAAGCTAAAGGTATCGCCGTGTTGGAGATCTCCGTACTGGTAGCCCCGTTTGAACCAGCGCATGCGTTGCTCGGAAGTTCCGTGGGTAAAGCTATCTGGTACCGAGTAGCCGTAGGCTTGCTCTTGGAGAGTATCATCCCCGACTGCATGGGCTGCATTCATGGCTTCTTCGATATCGCCGATATCCAAAAGGTTTCGGTCTTGAATGGAGCGGGCCCAGACACCGGCTAGGTAATCGGCTTGTAGCTCGATGCGGACACTGATGGCATTTCGTTCCTTTTCAGAAAGACCTTGTTGCATTCGATGGTATTTGCCAAGGATTCCCAGCTCGTTTTGTACGTGGTGGCCGACTTCGTGGGCGATCACGTAGGCCATGGCGAAGTCACCGCTAGCCTTGTATTTGGTTGTTAATTCCTTGTAGAAGCTCATATCCAAATAAATCTTCTTGTCGGTTGGACAGTAGAAAGGACCAGCCGATGCTTGCCCAACCCCACAGCCTGTCTGTGTCCGTCCGGTATAGAAGACTAGTTTGGGCTCCTGGTAGGTGCGTCCTTCGGCCTGAAAGACCTTGTGCCAATGATCTTCTGTTGTGGCAAGGACCTTGCTGACGAATTCAGCATCTGCATCATCGACATGGGTCTTGTTGGTGCGCGTGACTTGGGTGGATTGGTAAGGTTGAGAAGAAGTCCCATTTCCAAAGAGACCCCCAAGGCTAGCTCCTCCTCCTAGAAAGACTATGAGGAGGATAATGATGATCTTACTCTTGAAGCTTCCAGGCGATAGTAAGATCTGTAAAATCCCCCCGCCAAGGTTACTGTTTCCTGAAGATTGGGAGTAGCTTTGCCCTCGACGGTCTTCGATATTTCTACTTTCTTTTAGGTTATCACTTTTCATATTCGTCTCCTTTTGTTTTATTTTACCAAAAATGAGGAAAAAACCTGAGTGATAACGCTTTAGATTTGCTTTTTTCTTGACAGGAGATTTTCTGTCCTTGTCAAAACGTGGAAAACTTGCTATAATGGGGTGAACGGAGGCGTTATGGCATTAAAAAAAGCAAGTCTAGCGTGTACGGTTTGTGGGTCACGCAATTACTCCATTAAGTTGAGTGGGACGCCAAAACCAACACGTCTAGAAGTCAATAAATTCTGCAAGCATTGCAGCAAGTATACCATCCATAAAGAAACACGATAGGAGAGAGTTGTGAAATTCATTAAAGATATTTTCGTCTTACTAAAAGATACAACTTGGCCAAATCGCAAGGAAAGATGGAAAAACTTTATCTCAGTGATTGAGTACACCGCTTTCTTTGTGGCATTGATTTATTTGTTCGACAAAGTCATTGCACGTGGCCTATTGCACATGATCAATTTCTTTTAAGAAAAGAAGCCAGGTGGGACCTTCTGGGTCCCATTTTTTATTGCCTTTTCTTAAAAATAAATCAGCAAACCTCTTTGCATTCCTGCAAAATGTGGTATAATGAAGCTAGGAAAAGGAAAGCCAAGAGGCTTTTTTTAGTATGTTCACAAAAGCTCGAGCAGGCTAAACAGAAAGAAAGGATGCCCAAATGGACAGTTTTGATAAAGGCTGGTTTGTACTACAAACCTACTCAGGATATGAAAACAAGGTAAAAGAGAATCTTTTGCAACGTGCACAAACTTACAATATGTTAGAAAACATCTTGCGCGTAGAGATTCCAACTCAAACCGTACAAGTTGAGAAAAACGGTAAAACAAAAGAAATCGAAGAAAACCGCTTCCCAGGTTATGTCTTGGTAGAAATGGTCATGACAGATGAAGCTTGGTTTGTTGTTCGGAATACACCGAACGTTACTGGTTTCGTCGGATCCCACGGGAACCGTTCAAAACCAACTCCATTGTTGGAAGAAGAAATCCGCAGCATCTTGCTCTCTATGGGTCAAACCGTTCAAGAGTTTGATTTGGATGTCAAGGTGGGCGATACGGTTCGTATCATCGACGGTGCCTTCACAGACTATACTGGTAAGATCACTGAAATTGATAACAACAAGGTGAAAATGGTCATTTCTATGTTCGGTAACGATACGGTTGCAGAAGTGAATTTGAACCAAATTGCTGAATTGTAAGAAAAATA
The DNA here is from genome assembly GCA_902479835.1 of uncultured Streptococcus sp. Taxonomy (GTDB): domain Bacteria; phylum Bacillota; class Bacilli; order Lactobacillales; family Streptococcaceae; genus Streptococcus. The sequence continues at coordinate 5,544 of CABSQC010000042.1, forward strand.
GAACCCTCCAAGAAAAACTTGGAGGGTTCTTTGTATGGATCGTTATTGATTTTTATCCAGGCCAGTGATCTTTTTTAACTGCTTGGTTTCTGCAGCAGACGTAACATTGAAGATCTTATTGCCTTGTGTAGAGAAGCTAGATTCATCTCCGTTGCTATCTTTATAGACATAGCTGGTCCCATTTTCTGAACGCATAATGGCATAGGGTTTTCCGAGACGTTCGAGGGCCGTTTTTGGTGTATCGGATTTAGAAATACTGCCAGTAGACTGGTGGTTGGCATCGCCCCCTCTTAGTCGGAAGGTGATATCTGTTAACACATTATTGCGGAAGAAAGCCATGATATCGCCATTGTCTGTTGCCCAAACATTGACTCCATCACCAGGATTCGCACTGTCTGTACTACTTACGGGTTGACCAAAGGCTGCAACTACGTCATCGTAACTGCTTCTTTCTTTTGGCCCACCAACCTCTTGTCCATCTTCGGTTCTCAATACAAAACCGGTGGTAGGGTGGAGGTTCTTGAGCTTTTCGATCTCAGGAATGGATGCAGCTCCTGGCACATATTGGAGAGATGCGCCATCATCTGGATCCAAGCTGAAGCGACCTGAAAAATCATCTGAGCTACTGCTGTCTGAAGAAGTGCTCGACGATTTACTAGATGATGTTTTGGTAGAAGATTGTTTGATCGGTTTTCTAGAGCTAGAAGCTGTTTTTGCTTGTTGCGCAGAATTGGCAGGTGAGCAAGCGGCTAGTGTCACTAGTGAAAGAAGGCCGATCGCAAAGAAACGAATGTTTTTCATAAATACCCTTTCTAATGTGTGTGCTTCGCCTATCAGGCGAGGTTTTATTATATCAATAATCAAGGAATGGGGCAAATGGCAACAAAAAACCCCCTATTGCTAGGGGAATTTTTAAAAGATAAAAGATGATAAAAAATTTTATTATCAAGGCGGTAGACGGATTTGAACCGACGATCAAGCTTTTGCAGAGCCGTGCCTTACCACTTGGCTATACCGCCATAACAGATACCATTCTATCGAAAAAACAAAGATTCGTCAAGCCTCTTTCATCAAATTGGCTGGTTGATTGTTCAAACTGCCTATTTACAAGAAATATAAAGAGGCTGAAAGACATTCAACTTCTTTGTATTAATTATAACTGTTGTATATTGATTACTAACACGTATGTCTTGATTATTGTCTAATCAAGTAATCAAAGGCTCCGATAGCATTTGTAGCACTAGACCCCATGGAAATAATGATTTGTTTGTAGGCGCTGTCAGTATAGTCACCTGCTGCAAAAATACCAGAGATATTTGTTGAACCAAATTTATCAACGATAATATCTTGGCGTTCATTGAGTTCAATACCACTGTATTTGAGCCAAGCAGTACTTGGTACAAGACCAATTCGAACAAAGACACCCTCAAGGTTAAGATGTTTTTCTTCATTTGTATCACGCTCAACGTACCTCAAACCAGTCACATAATCTTGACCCAGAATTTTTTTGTTGCAACGTTCTTAAGAATGGTTAGATTATCCGTTTTAGCAGCTCGTTCTTGTAAGACTTGATCTGACTTTAATTCAGGTAAGAACTCTAAGACCGTAACATGTTTAGTGATACCGGCTAAATCTAAAGCCGCTTCCAAACCTGAGTTACCACCACCGATAACGGCAATATTTTTCTCTTCAAATAGTGGACCATCAAAGTGTGAGCAGTAAGTAACACCTTTGTTGCGGAATTCTTCCTCGCCAGGAATGTTGATATTACGCCATTTGGCTCCGAGAGCTAGGATAGCAGTTTTGGATTTTAAAACGGCACCGTTAGCCAGTGTTACTTCAATGAGTTCTTTCTTTTCAATGCCAGTAGCTAATTGACTTTTGATGATATCAACGTCGTAAGATTTAGTATACTCTTCAACTTGGTCCATTAACTTAGTACCTTCTGTATATAGCGTACTAATCATGTTTTCAATACCAACTGTCTCAATAACTTGTCCTCCAAAGGTTTCTGCTAAAAGACCAGTTTTTAGTCCTTTACGGGTAGCATAAATTGCAGCACTGTTTCCAGCAGGACCACCACCAATAATCAAAACATCATAGACACCTTTATCAGCGAAAGCTTCAGCATCAAATGGGCCGTCGAGTTTTTCTACAAGCTGTTCAATACTTGCACGACCAGATGTAAATTCTTCTTGGTCTTTAACCGTAGGAACAGACAAGATACCTTTCGCTTTGACTTTACCCTGATACATACCACCTTCAATCATAGTATGTGTGATATTTAGGTTCAAAACAGTCATAATATTAAAAGCTTGAACGATATCTGGGCAATTAATATTTTCATCTGTTACAGTGATGAATTCCCCATTTTGAGAAGCTTGTGCTGAAAATTCTATAATTTCTTTTCCGACTAATGACAAAATAATGTCATCCTCTATTTTTGAA
>CABSQC010000043.1 GCA_902479835.1 uncultured Streptococcus sp.
ATTATCCACAATGCAGAAGGAACCTATAACCATCAAGAAAAAGCGGTTCTGCTGACAGTTATTACGCGTGCAGAGTTTAATGAATTCAAATATATTATGAAAAAAGCTGATCCTCAGGCTTTTATCACTATTTCAGAAAACGTTCATATCATTGGACGCTTTGTGGAAACAGAAGAATAAAAATAAGGTCCCACATTGTGGTGACCTTATTTTGTTTATTCAGCTTCTCGGAGAAGGAGCCAACTATGGGCGGAAATAGAAAGTTCCTTTCCTTTAGGAATAGGCGTTTGGAGATTTGCATGAGGATAGGCAAATAGCAGTTGACTATCGCTCGGATGTTGATAGGTCATGTCATGATCACCGATATTAACGAGAATCGCTATTTTTTCACGATTTTTTTCAATCGTGTAGATCAAATGATGATCAGACAACCATTTGACGTCACAGTAATCTCGAATCTCTTGTCCTTTTTTCAAACGAAGGAGAGGTTGCGATTTCCGGTAAGCAATCAATTCTTTAAGAAAAGCAAGTTCTTCTTGGCATTTTGAAAGGGATGTCCAGTCCAATTGGTTGAGACTATCTGGCAAGTTATAGGTGTTGTCTTCGAGCCCTTTTGTGCGGTAACGTTCTTGACCAGCATGGATAAAAGGTACACCTTGGGATAATAATACCAAATGAAGAGCGAGGCGTGAGAGAGCTTTTCGCTCCTCTAGACGAATCTCTTCTTTTTCAAGTTGGAAATAATCAAAAACAGTTGCATTGTCATGGCATTCGACGTACTGAATGGCTTGTTGAGGTTGGATGAAATGAGCAGGCCCTATTTTCCCGACATTTGCTGTTAGGATATTAGAAAAATCATTGGCTGGATATTGACTATCACAACGGTGACCGGCTAAGAGTGTTCTCTTGACCGTATCCCGGAAATTATCACTGAAAAAGCCAAAATCTGGTAATCGTTTTGAGTTGTACTGGTGAGCGAGCTGGTCTTCAGAGAGACCTGTATCCATCTTCCACCCTTCGCCGTAGAGATAGACGTTAGGATAGATTTCACGGAGCTCCTCTGCAATCTCTGTCATGGTTTGAATGTCTAAGATTCCCATCAAGTCAAAGCGAAAACCATCAAAGCCGTAGAGGGAAACCCATTGCTTGAGGGATTGCTTGATATAGTGTCTTACCATGGAGCGTTCACTTGCGACATCATTCCCACAGAAGGTTCCATTGGTCCGCTCTCCCTCTGCATTATAGCGGTAGAAATAGCCAGGAACGATTTGTTCAAAAGCGTACTCATCTGCCTGGTAGACGTGATTGTAGACTACATCCATGATGACGCTCAGATTGGCTTGATGATAGGTGTCAATGGTGTCTTGGAGCTCTAGGATTCGCGCATAAGGATCGTTAGGGTCACTCGCATAGCTTCCTTCTGGAACATTGTATTGAACAGGATCATAGCCCCAGTTGTAGGCTTTCCATTGATCCTCTTCATCGACACTACCGAAATCGTAAACTGGAAGTAACTGTACATGGGTAATGCCAAGTTTTTGAAGATAATCAAATCCAAGGATCTGACCATTGAGTTGAGGCGATTCTGTCAACCCTTTAAACTTACCAGGGTGTTTAAAGTCGGCCTCTTTTTGGACGGAGAAGTCCCGAACGCTCATCTCATAGATGAGCGCTTCTGTCGGGTCGAGTTGACGAGCAGCACGTGTGATAGGACGTGTGATCTTCTTGCGGTCGACGACTAAGCTATCTCCAGAGTTTGCTAAAGAGGATAGAGCATAGGGATCGTGGATCCGACGTTCTAGGCCATTGACACGGAACTCATAGTGGTAGGCAGCTCCTTCCCAGTCCCCTTTAAGCAAAAGTTCCCAGACTCCATTTTCTGTACGATGCATTGGATAGACCTGATCTTCGATATGGAGGGTCACATCTTGCGAAATGGGTGCCCAGAATTTAAATTGCGTCTGATTTGGTGTGTAAAAACTTCCTAAATCTTCTCCACTATAGGTGAAGGTTTGATCGAAAATGGGTTTGCGAACGATGTTTCGATAGTGGAGTATAGAAGAATTTCCAGTAGCATCGTAGATGGTGTACTCTTCTCCGAGTTCAAGTGGAATAGGGCTTAAGAAATAGTCTCCTGTGTCAGTCGCTGCACTTGACGTTTTGACAGGGATTAAGGCAAGATGACCTTGGTTCGTTTTTAAATAAAAAGGAAGGATATGCTCCTCTCCCTTTTGGATACGAATGAGGTCTTGGTCATCTAAATAAGCAGTAAATGTAGACATAAAGACTCCTAAAGTTTCGTAATGGTATGGTCAATCAATTGACGGTAGCAAACAGTTTTTCCTTCTTTGTGATCTTTGATGATTTGAAGGATGGTCCGGACAGATTCACGCCCGAGTTCCACCGCATTGATGTCAATATAGGCTTCAATATCGAGTCGTGGCTTGATCGAATCAAAGGAAATAATCGGGATTGTCAGCTGGTTTTCTAATAGGTATTGGCGCACCCCTTCAGCTACGAGAATATCGGTCGTCATAATCGCATCTAGTTCTGTTAACGGTAGACTCTCCATCATTTGATAAGAATTATCTTCTAACATAAACCCAAATGAAAAATGAACGAGTTTTTCATCGAGAGGAATCCCTGCTTTTTGGAGGGCTTCTTTATAACCTTCGTAGCGGTCTTGAGACACAAACAGCTCTTTGTTTCCCCCGATAAAAGCAATTTTTCGGTAGTTTTGTTGAATGAAATAATCCGTCGCATCAAATGCAGCCTTGATATTATCATTATCCACTAGCGATACAAAAGGTGAAGCTGCCTTTCCGAGAATGAGGAAGGGGAACTTGTCTTTGATCGCAAATTCAACGAGGGGATCATTCGGGTTGGAATAAAGGAAAATCAAACCATCTACACGATTTCCGTAGATGAGTTGTTTGAGGTTGTCGAGCCGCCGTTCTTCATTTTGCCCCGTACAGATTTGGATGGCATAATCATTGTCTGACGCGATCTGGGTAATCCCTCTTAAAACAGTTGGGAAGAAAGGATTCTGGTAGAAGACGTCACTGTCGATTGGTAGGACCAAAGCAATGACTTGACTAGATTGGCTGACAAGGCTGCGAGCATTAAGATTGGGATGGTAGTCCAATTCGACCATGGCCTCACGGACACGTTTTTTTGTTTCATCACTAATCGTGGATTTGTTTTGGATGACGCGCGTGACAGTTGAAGGCGCGACGCCAGCGAGTTTCGCCACATCTTTGATGGTAACACGCATGAGAAAACCTCCTAGCGGTGATAGTCTGGATCACGGAAGTGGGTCTTATAAAATACCATAGCAAGATAGAGTACAAATAAGACATTTTGGATCATGATCGTCGTAGTAAATACTTGATGGAATAGTAAACTGATGAAGACACTCAGTAAAATAGGGAGTCCCAAGCAATTCAGAATACAATTGAAACATTCCTTGAAAGTTTGTAGTGAAAAGAGTCGAGATTTTCGTGTCAAGTAGAGGAAGAAAGATGCCCCTACGATGAGAATCAAATAATTGACTGTCGATAAGAAGCCAGAGAAAATCACGAGAAAGAGACTGACAGGGAGTCGATTGTCGCGAAACCAATCGCTAGAGATAGCTTGAGTGAAGCTTTTTTTATCCCGAAGGCTCTCTTGATTAATAGCCTGGTATGAGACTGTAGCGAGTTCTTTATTCTCTTTTGAGATAATCAATTGTTTGCGATCAAAATGGAGTGTTAACTCCTTGCCTTCACTAGCCTTTGCCTCTTGGCCTAAGATAACCTGTCCTTTTGAAGTCTTGTGTACAGGGTTAGTCCCTGTATAGGTGAGCTCTTGGTCTTTGATCACGACGTGTTCTTGGATATCTTTCATAACGTCTGTTGATAAAGGATCAAACACATCGCTGACAAAGGTTGTCAAAGGATAGGTTTTGAGTTGAGCATTTTGCAGAGCCACAGGTAATAGTGTGATAGAGATTAGAAAGAAAGAAGTAAAAATCATTTGGAACCAGCTCAGTTTTTTGCGGTTTGCAAAAGAAGAGCGGAAATTGAAGATACTTGCGAAATAATTAAAAGGATAGGGCATAAGATGACCTTTCTAAATATAAGAGTATCAGAAATGCAAAGAGAAATCTCTTTGCATTGATTTTATTCTTAACGAAGGGTAGTAAAGCATCCACCATACTACCCTCAACTTAAAAATAAAATGTGCTTGAAATAAGATTCTATTTTATCCTTTATCCCCACCAGCTGTCAAGCCTGAAACAAAGTTCTTTTGTAGGAAGAAGAATAAGATACAGATTGGAACCGCGATCAAAATAGCACCGGCTGCAAAGAAGGCGATTTTTTGATTTTTTTGGTCACTGATAAAGGTTTGAAGACCAACGGCTACCGTATAGTTCACTTCGTCACGAAGCAAGAATTTAGACAAGATATAGTCTCCGAAAGGTCCCATGAAAGCCCAGAGTGCTTGAACGGCAATCATTGGACGAACAAGAGGAAGGACGATTTGCCAGAAGCGACGGAAGTGTCCAGCTCCATCCAATTTCGCAGATTCATCGAGGGAAATTGGAACAGTATCGAAGTATCCCTTCATCAACCAGGCATTCATTGGAATACCACCACCAACATAAAGGAAGATCAAGAACCAAGGTTGGTTCAAGGCATTCAGCATCAAAGCCATAACGAAGAAGGCTGTGAGGGCTGCCATGGTTGGGACCATTTGAATAATCAAGAAGAAGACCAAACTTTGTTTACGCGCCAAGAAATTGTAACGGCTGTATGCGTAACCTGCAAAGGTAACTATACTTGTTTGTACAATCATGGTGATAATGGCGATAACCAAGGTGTTCATATACCAAGTGCCATAATGAGTTTCAGAGAAAAGTTTTGAGAAGTTATCAAAACTAAGATTGCCACTAAAATCAAGTGTAAAGGCACTGACATTCCCTGATTTGAAGGCTGATAGAACCGTAATCAACAATGGATAAATGATAACGATTGAAAGAACCACCATGTACAGGTAAGTCAAGAAATGATTGAGGCGGCGTTTAAATTGAACTGAATTTTTCATTTTATACATCCTCCATATCAAATGCATGTAGTTTCTTGAAGGCAACCATAGAGATTGAGATCACAATCACAGAGATAATCAAGGTTACCGCTGCAGCCATTGAATATTGAGGAGAAGAATTGGTTGTCAACTTGTAGATCCATGAGATCAAGATATCTGTAGATCCGGCGTTTCCTCCGACAGAACCAGGTCCCCCATCGTTAAACAAGTAAATGATGGAGAAGTTATTAAAGTTGAAAGTGTATTGACTGATCAAAGTTGGAGCTGCAACAGCCATAATCATTGGGAAAGTGATGCTGCGGAATTTTTGCCAACCGTTGGCACCATCAATATAAGCAGCTTCGTAAAGATCGTTTGGAATAGATTGAAGAATCCCTAAAGTCAAGACGTAGATGTAAGGGAAGCCGAGCCAACCTTGCATCATAATCAAAGCAATTTTTGTCCAGGTAGGATCTGTTTTCCAAGGAATCAAAACGCCATCTAAGAATGGGAAGATCTTCGCAAACAATGGGATAACTTGTGCATTGATAGCACCGACACTATCGTTAAACATATTTGAGAAAGTTAGGATAGTGATGAAGGCTGGAACAGCCCAAGGAAGCAAGAAGATAACCCCAAAGATTCGTTTTCCTTTTACGAATGGTTGGTTTGCAACAATAGCGGTCAAGATACCGAGTACGATTTGAAGAGTAGAAGCTGCGAGGGCCCAAATCAAGGTCCAGCCAAGAACCGATGTAAAGGCTGAGCGGAAGGTACTCAAGGTCCACATATTAGTGAAGTTTTGGAACCCGATCCAATCAAGCAAGGTTGTTGGAGCGGTATGTTTGAAGTCGTAGTTGGTAAAGGCGATCATCAAAGTTACTAAAACTGGGAAGATAATCGCAAATGTCATAGCAATGTATGAAGGGATGATCAATAAATATGGGAAGCCATTTTCATAGATGGCTTGAACCATTTCTTTTCCAGTTTTTGGAACAGCAATGCCATTGTTGATACGTTTTGCAACGGTTCCAGCATCCTTAATATTTAAGGCATAAAATAGGAAGTAAACAATGGTAATGATCAAGTGGAAGGCACCACGAATCAAGATAAAGAGAGAATTATCTTGTCCACGGACGGTTCCAAGTGTAACCAATTTCGCTAATTCTCCAGCTCCAATTCCTAGGAAATAGGCGAGAAAGAGAATGGTTACGGCAAGAAAAATATAGCCTTTGGTTTTTTGTTTGTTATAAATTTGCCCAAGACCCGGGATCAAAGAGAGCCACATAGCCTTTTTAGGGTTTTGTTCTGTAGTCATTCAAATCTCCTTATAATGTCCTTGCTAGAGAGCAAGAAGACAAGTCAGACAGTAAGTTGTGCTTGAAAATTGAACATAAGAGGTTGGGACCTTGTCTCCAACCTCTTACTCACACCTAAAAACTGTCTTATTTGCTACCGAATTTTTGTTCGATGGTTTCTTTAATCAATTTCACTGCATCGTCAGCAGATGCTTTTGCAGATTTTTTACCACTTACAGCATCGAAAAGCATAGTAGCAGCTGGATCCCAAACAGCACTCATTTCTGAGATATTTGGCATTGGTTGAGCGTTCTTGAATTGATCAACAACGGCAGTTGTCAATTCATCGTTTTTGCTAACCGCATATTTACGAGCTTCTGTGTTGGCAGGAACTTCATTGGTCTTGTCAAACAAAGCTTTTTGTTGGTCAGTACTTGTCAAGAAGTCAATGAATTTTTGAGCGCCATCAAGGTTTTTCGCACCTGCAGGGATAACCCAAGCTTTACCACCACCAAAGGCAGAGTATTGTTTTCCGTTTGGAAGAGTTGGAATCGTTGCGACACCGTAGTTTACTTTAGCTTCTTTCAATGAAGCAGCTTTCCAAGGACCATCGATGATAGCAGCTGTTTTACCTTCTTGGAATTGTGTTTGGATGAAGTTAGCAGCAGCTTTTGTATCTTGCAAACCTTTTGGCCATTTAGCATACCAAGTTTTTGCATATTCGATACCATCGATAGAACCTTGGTTGTTCAATCCAATATCTTTAGGATCTGTACCGTCTTTACCAAACACATAACCGCCGTTACCTGAAAGTAAACCGTAAGTGTAGTAGAAGTTTGTCCAGTCAGCTAAGAAGGCAGTTGTTTTACCAGGTTCGCTAGCGAAGTCGTACTTGCTATCTTTTGCAAGATTTTCAAGATCACCAAATGTTTTTGGAGCTTCGCTTACAAGATCTTTGTTATAGTAGAGAACCAATGTTTCGATGACAGCAGGTGCACCGTAAACTTTACCACCGTTTGTTACAAGAGCTTCAGTTGTTTTATCTGTATGGCTATCTTTGTTTAATGTCACTTCAGCCAATTGACCATCGCTACCAAGACCACCTACACGGTCGTATGGAGCCATCATTACGTCTGGAGCTTTTTTAGATTGGTTATCAAGAGAAAGGTTATCCAATCCACCAAGAGCATCACCAGTCTTGATGTTAATTTTTACGCCATTTTCTTTTTCAAAAGCTTTTGCAGCTTCTTCAACATAAGATTTGTAGCCTTTGTCTACATAGACGTTGATTTCTTTACTTGCCTCAGAAGAACCTGATGAGTTATTGCTACAAGCAGCAAGTAAGAAGCCGGCAAAACCAACTGTACCAAGTACAGCAGCACTACGTAAAATTGTACGTTTCATGATTTATTCCTCCTAAAGAATAAAAAAAGATAATAATTAGAAACCGTTTTAGACAAACGTTTTCCTAAAACGTCTTAAGTATATCACAAGGCGAAAACGTTTGCAAGTAGTTTTAAACAATTTTTTTAAAAATATTTTAATTCCGAACTTTCTTCTATAAAATGCATCAAATTTGTTGACATTAGCCAAAGGAAAGAATACACTAAGGGGG
>CABSQC010000044.1 GCA_902479835.1 uncultured Streptococcus sp.
CAAATACCGTATGCATGGGTCCGGTCCCCGCTGTTGTTGGAAGAACAGAAACTCCTTCTCTATAGAAATCTTTGGCCAGCCGTATGACATTTAAAATCGATGGGGCACTCATATCACTTCGGTAACTCATTTCACCGAGAGTATAGACCAATTCGACCTGATTATAGCCATTTTTCTTCAATTGCTGCTTGATCTTTTCTAAGACATCCTTGGGATCCAGTCCAGGAACCAAGCGCACCTCCATCTTGGCACGCGCCTCTGCCGGAAGAATCGTTTTAACACCTTGTCCTTGGTAACCAGAGCCAAAACCTTCAATATTCAGGGCTGGTTCAAAATAGAAACGGCGCAGGAATTCTTTTCGGTCTTCCTTCAAGATTGGAAGGGTTAGACCATAGGTTTCCGCTACATCTTCTGGTCCTTTGTTGGCATATTGCTCGATCAAAGCTAGCTCGCGTTCATTGGGTTCTTGGATCTGATCATAAATCCCATCCACCAAGATTCGGCCTTCTTTGTCACGAAGACTGGCGATAGCATTTAACAAATACCAAGAAGCAGAGTCTACCACACCGCCATAGCTGGAATGAATATCCACTTCTGCACTCTTCACCACCATATCAAAGGTGACGATCCCCTTGCTACCACCGGAAATTTCCAACTGACCCTGATTATTTCGTGTGCCTTGTTCCCAGACTAGGAGGTCTGCCCCACGCAAGTGTTTCTTGTGTTTGGCCAAGTATTTATCCAAGTCAGTCGATGCAGACTCCTCTGCCCCTTCGATGATAAAGGTGATATTGACTGGCAAATCGCCACTTTCACGAATGTATTTTCGAAGAGCTGTGAGACGAGCCGTGATATGCCCCTTGTCATCATCAACCCCTCGACCGTACATGTTTCCATAATGAACCGATAAGGTAAAAGGGTCTCCCGTCCAAGGTTGGTCCCCATCAGCTGGTACCGTATCATAGTGGTTATAAAAAATGATGGTTTTGGCTTCAGGATTTGGCGAGAAAAATTTGGCAATCACAAAAGGGGCTGTATAGCTATCATCAACTTCGACTTTGGCTCCTGCAGCTGTAAAAATTTCCCCCAAATAGTTGGCTACTTCCTTGAGACCAACTTGTTGGGCAAAGATGGATTTTTTTGAAATCAAGGTTCGCAACACTTCAAAATAGTGTTGTGCGACCTCATCATTTTCAAATTTACGGATTTGTTCCGCTTCTGTTGCAAAAGGCATGCATTCCTCCTAATACACGATAAGAGGTAGAGAATTGCTTCTCCACCTCCTTCATACACTTGAGATCAAATCTTAGAAGACTGGTTGGTCCATTCCTTCTGAAGATTCTTCGATCACTTTCTTCACATTGTCTTTGTGATAGGCTTTGATGATTTCTTTGATTGCTTTTGCTTTATCAGATTTTTCCCAATCTTTCTTAGCAGCGATCACGTTGTACCATTGTTTTGAGTTGTTGTCTTTCTTTTCAACATAGATAGCTTTTTTGAAATCAACGCCTGCTTCACGAACGAAGGTATTGTTGATGACTGCAGCATCTACTGATGGAAGAGCAGATGGTGTTTGTGAAGCATCCAATTCAGAAATCTTCAAATCTTTTGAATTTTCTTTGATGTTTGACACGTTTGCCAATTGTCCATCCTTAGTATCCAATTTAATCAAACCTGCTGATTGCAAGACATACAAGGCACGGCTTTCATTTGTTGGGTCATTTGGTACAGCGATTGTTCCACCTTTAGGAATTTCTTTAATTGAAGTGTATTTGTTTTTACCGTTTTCTGTACCAGAGTAAAGACGGATTGGAGCGATGTACGTATCTGCTACTGCAACAAGGGCATTGTCGTTTTTAGAGTTCCAGTTATCAAGGAAGTTGTAGTGTTGGAAAGCATTGATATCCACGCTACCATCTTTTACAGCCACGTTTGGTTGTGAGTAGTCTGTAAATTGAGTGAATTCCAATTTGATTCCTGTTTTAGCGTCATCCAAGTTCTTTTGAACTTGATCCCAACGAGCTTTTTCAGTATCGCTCAAAGTCATGACACCTACTTTTACAGTTGTTTCACCATCTTTGCTAGATGATTTTGAAGAACCACATGCTGCAAGAGCAAATGTTGCAATAGCTGCAAGAGCTGTTAAACCAAGAATTTTTTTCAATTTCATTTTGAAGTCTCCTTTAATTATATATTATTCTTTAATATCTTTTGCTTCTGGTAGATAAACTCCACCAAAGTATTTTTTAGACAGTTTTTCAAGGGTTCCATTGTCATAGAGTTCCTTGATACGTTTGTTGACAAATTTTTGAAGGTCTTTATCTTCTTTTGCAATAATTGGATACACATAAGGTTGTTGGTCGCTTGGAAGCTCGATAACCTTCAAGTTGTCATAGCCTTGATCACGAATGATAGTATCTACTGAGATCCGTTCGAAGATCTTGTAATCTGTACGACCATCCGCTAAATTAGCCATGATGGTTTGAATGGTTCCATCTGTGTATTGCAAGTCAGTTGGATTATCTGAATGTTTTTTATTGAAATCTTCTAATTGTTTAGCAGTAGATGTTCCTTGAACAACTTCTGTTTTCTTGCCACCAATGTCATCCAACGATTTAATAGAAGAATCTTTTGGTACGACCAACACTAATGGATTGCGAGCATATGGATTTGGATAGAGGTATTTTTCTTCCCGCTCTTTTGAGTAACTAATGTTGTTGGCACCGATTTGGAAACGGTCACTATCTAAGCCAGCAAAGACGGAAGACCACTCTGTTTTGTTAAAGTTTACTTCATATTTGTCTGAGCCTTTGAAGATTTCACGCAAAACTTCGATTTCATAACCGGTTAGCTTGCCGTCTTTTTCTTCGTAAGAGAATGGTTTGGTTGTTCCAACAGTCCCAACTTCAATGGTTTTCTTACCACTGGCTGATTTACCAGATGAACATGCTACTAAAGCACTGGTTGCAAGGACTGCAACTAATCCTAAAGCAGAATACTTAATCACTTTTTTTAGATTCATAGGATCTCCTTATTCGTTTCAGGCACATAAAACGCCATTTTAAAAGTATTTTTTAATTTTATCAAAAAAGCATTTACTTGCCCAATATATATTTTTTATGGAGGTGATAGTTTTTCTTTATCACACTTCTTTGGCTTTAAAATACCGCAATAAAGCTTGCGCATTTTCAACATAATAGGGAACCGAAACCTCAAAGGCTGCATCATCGATGGTCATGTGATCATGATGGAGGTCTGGCGCATCCGGCTCTCCATTCGAACCGATAAAGGCAAAGACTCCAGGAATTCGCTCTTGGTAAAAGGCGAAGTCTTCTCCAGCAGTAGAAGGATTTGCTGGAATCACTTCAGCCAAACCTTGTGAAGCTTCCCAAACCACCTGCGTCAATTCCTCATCATTAAAGGTAACGGGCGGGGTCACACCCCACTCAAAAGCCACATCTACTTCCAGACTTTCTGCAATGTGTCGAATGATGGAAATAAAATGTGCCTTCAAGTCTCTTTGCACACTCGGATTAAAGGAGCGAATGGTTCCTTCAAAATAGCCTGATTTTGGGAGCACATTCCAGGTTGAGCCCACATCCAGGTGCGTAATGGACAAAACAGCTGTTTCAAAGGGAGAAACGGTCCGTGAAATTAATAATTGTACATTCTGAACCATGGTTGTGACGGCCGTTACAGTGTCAACTCCCAAATCTGGTCTCGCAGCATGACTACTAACCCCTGTCACAGTAACCTTGAATTTCTCAACCCCTGCCATCATAGCTCCAGCATTCAAGGCAAGTTGCCCTGCTTTTAGCTGGGGAATGTTGTGAAAACCAATAATTCCTTGAACATCCTCCAACAGTCCTGTCGCTAAAACCTCAGAAGCACCTTCTGAGATTTCTTCTGCTGGTTGAAAGATCAAGCGTACAGTTCCTTCCAGCTGGTCTTCTTTTTCTTTAAGGATAGCTGCCGCTCCTAGAAGACTGGTTTGATGAAAATCATGGCCACAGGCATGCATGACGCCTGGATGTTGACTTTGGTAGGGCAGATTCGTTTGTTCCAAAATCGGAAGGGCATCGATATCTGCTCGAAGTGCCACCACCGGTTGGCCGGACCCAATTTCTGCAATCAGACCAGTTTTTAATCTACTCTCTAAAATACGAATCCCCAACTCTTCAAGACGCTCTTTTAGAAAGGCGGTTGTCTGGTATTCTTGACCAGACAATTCTGGGTGTTGGTGGATATAGTGGCGAATCTCTACTAACTCTTCATAAGAAAAAGACACAAGCCTTCATCTCCTTTCGAACTTAAAATTATTTTATCACTAATAGGTGTTTCCGTCTAATTCCTGTTTCTTGGATTTTGATATAGTTTAAAGCTATAGACAAAAACACTCCTAGATTCATGTCCTAGGAGTGCCAACTTCAGCATTAAGAAAGATTTCCCTCGAATTTTTCCATAAAGCTATCACTATTGTAGGCTTTTTCTACTTCCCATTTGCCATCTTTCTTAACAAAGGTCAACTGGTAGTCGTATCGATCCGGCGTCGTCAAGGGGCGATCTGCAAGAGAAGCCATCATTTCCTCTCTATAGGCTTTGTTTTGAGCCTGGTTCGCTTCGATGATCCCTGGATAGTCTTTTCGATGTTCCTGATAGAAGGTCTGCATGTGGTTTAAGATCGTCTTTTCCATGCTGACCGTCTCAGGATTTAGACTAATGACCACCTTGTCCGGGAGATATTGTTTAACCTTATAGGTTAATTTCGCACGCTTAGCATTTTCTTTTTCATAAGCATCGATAAACTGGGTCACTTCTTCTTCAGGGAATTGGTAATCATGCAATTGACGAGTAAAATCAGCCGCAAATTTCGCACGGAAATCACTGCGTTCCTTTTTCAAATCAGTTCCCAAAACAAAAGCGTCATCCTTTTTGACCTTTCGTTGGCCACTGAAGTAAACTTGATTGATGTATTCATCTGCTAGAATAGTGGAAGCTTCCACCTTGTCCTCATACTGAGAAGACTCCACCGCAAATTTTAAAGGCTTGGATTTTTTATCAGAGCTATAGGTTTTTCGTTCATACTGCACTTCATATTTTTTACCTTTTTCGACTGGAAAAACGATATAGCCGGTTAATTTTTTATCCTGGGCCAACTGATCACTCTTGAGCAGTTGGAAGGCTTCACTGTGGTCATAAATTCCTGACTGCAATTTGACCTTGTTATTATTCGCATCGTAAATGGTGATATCTGAATCTGACACGTTGATAGATTCTTTGGCAACATTTTTAAATTCCAATTGAAGGGCTAAATAGCTTCCGTCTTCTGAGTCATTGAGGACAGGTGGTTTGATGTATTGCCCTCCTTTTAAACTCACCTCGACTTGACCGTCAGATGCAGAGCTTTTCGCTGCTTTTTCTGTCTTTGCTTGCTGCGAATTTGTCTTTTGAGCACTGATTCCACAAGCCGCTAAACTCAAGGTCGCTACAGCAAATAGGGTCCATTTAAAAATCTTTTTCATCCTCATCTCCTTAAAAAAGTTTTGTTCTATTTTAACATCTTTTTCTAGCGATGTATACGCTATATAGTGATAACTCTCCCTCAGAGGGCGAGGATTACAAAAAGGCCAAGACCTTCGTCTCAACCTTTTAACTAAAATATGATTGGTTTTGGTTTTACAAGATTCCTTTTTCTTTTTGAATCATGAAATCCTTGAGGGAAATCAAGAGAACTGCAAGGAGGATCATGGCCATCCCAATCACATCAACCATAAAAAAATGCTCCTTCATAATGACAAAGGCAAAGAAAACTGCCGAAACAGGCTCAAAGGACGCCAGCAAGCTTCCTTTAACGGCTCCTACCAAAGAGGTTCCTTTCAGAAAGGCTGTATAGGCAAAAATCGTCCCAATCACCACCAAGCCAAAAAGGGCCATCCAGGTATCGAGTCTGTAGTTTCCAGAAGAAGAGAGAAGACCACTAAAAGGGAGCATTAGGATTCCTGGAATAGTCATCCCAACTCCAATCACCAGCATGCTTCCCCATTTTTGAATTAAGTTCAGAGGTAGAATGATGTAAAGGGCATAGGCAAATGCTGACACCACTCCCCAAGCCAAACCTTTGGGATTGATGGCCAATTGATTGAGTTGACCATGGGTTGCTATTAAGAATGTGCCACCAATCGCTAGAAGCATCGAAAACACTTCTGCTAGTGTAGGGGCCACCTTATCAAGGATACAGGTATAGGCTAAAATTCCCACTGGACAGAGCTACTGTAACACCGTAGCAGTCCCAGCATTGGTTTCAGCAATCGCCTCTAAATAGGTCAACTGAGTCAATAACAATCCTAAAAAGGCAAAAATAAGAAGTGGAAGGTAGGAAGATTTATCTTTGGCAAAGGCCAAAAACTTCTCCTTATCTGCAACGTAGGAAAGAAGAATAAGGACAATTCCAGAAAAAAGCAAACGGAGATTTGTTAACTCAATAGCCGAAAATCCATGAACCATTAAATATTGCCCGCTAACTCCGGATAGTCCCCAAGCGATCCCGGCGATCAAGGTCATGAGTGTTCCTTTCATCGTCTTTGACATAGTCCCCTCCTAAATCTGTTCCTTACTTTTATTGTATCATAAAAGGCCGAAACGAAACGTTTCAGCCTCATATATTTCATATAAATTTATTCGCTTATTCAGGTTGAACCAAAATCTTGATTTGAGATTTATCTTGTGTTAATTCAATAAATCCTTCTTCAACGATATTTTCCAATTTAATTTTCTTGGTAACCAATTTTTCAGCAGAGAAGTAGCCTTGTTCCATCAATTCCAATACTTTAGGGAAAATATGACGGTAGGCAATAATTCCTTTGAGAGATTTTTCTTGGATAGCGAATTCATTTGGATTGATGCTAGCTTCACGTTCCCAGATAGATACGACCATACATTCCCCAGCTTTATGAACAGCTGCAAGGGCTTGACCTAAAACAACTGGAACTCCAGTCACTTCATAAGAAACATCTGCTCCACCACCTGTCAAGCGATGGATGGCTTCGACGATTGTTTCTCCTTCTTCTGGGCGAACAACGATTGCTCCCAATTCTTCCGCTTTCGCTTGGCGTTCAGGAGATAATTCAACCGCATAGATTTTTGATGCTCCTGCTGCACGAAGGGCTTCAACAATCAAAAGACCGATTGGACCCAAGCCAAAGATAACGGCTGTATCCCCAGTTTTCAATGCAGATTGACGAACGGCATAAACAGCCACAGCTGCAGGTTCTGTAAGCGCAGCTTGTTCATAGCTCAAGCCATCTGGAATCACATGGACAATGTCACCGTCAAGGACACAATATTTGGCAAAACCACCATCTGCAGCAAGGCCGACAAAGTTCAAGTTTGGATCAAGGTTATAGTCACCGATTAGGTTATGTTTTGCCAAAATTGGTTCAATCGTCACGCGATCCCCAACTTTGACACGAGTCACATCACTTCCGACTTCTACAATTTCACCAGAGAATTCATGTCCCAAAGTAACCGGTGCTTTTTGACCAGAATACACATGTTCTTCAGTTGGGATGAAGATCGGTCCATCCAAATATTCATGCAAGTCCGTACCACAGATCCCTGTGAACTTAACTGCCACTTTTACTTGATGTGGTTGTACTTCAGGTACTTCCACTTCTTCGATACGAACGTCTTTTGCTGCATGCCAGCGAGCTGCTTTCATAGTAGCCATATGATGATCTCCTTGTTTTCACCTTTTTTGTTTTCTTTTCAGGAAACTTTATATTTAAAATTGTAAACGTTTTCCTTTTGTTTGTCAAGGAAAAACTGAAGATGAAAAAGAGCAGCCCTTTGACTGCTCCTTCTTATTTCTTCTTGATCCGAGAAGATTCCAATCTCCACCCAACAATCCAACCAAGGACAAGGAGATAATTTTCAAGCGCACCAATCCCATTGACCGGCAGATGAT
>CABSQC010000045.1 GCA_902479835.1 uncultured Streptococcus sp.
TATTTGTAGAATGTTCCTGTTCCTTTAGTACCTACCCATGAAGCAGCACGGCTGTATGGCACGGTCCGTTGAAGCATTGGAGCACCACCATTTGAGACAGTTGGAAGCGTAATCGAGCTATCTGTCAACCAAGCTTGCGCTGCTGCATATTTTTCATAGCGTTTTCCTTGATCCAACAATTCAGCATCGGCGTCTTTCAACATGTTAGCGTATTGATCCAAACCAACTGTTGCAATGGCTGGATTGTTTGAACCTGCATCAATACCAAGATAGTAGAAGACAGAACCATTTACTGGGCTGATACTTTCGAGGTAAGTCGATGGGTCTTGGTAGTCAGGAGCCCAACCACCGCCTGAGATATCGTAATCTCTCGCAGCCGCTGTATCGCTGAAGTAGGTGATATTTTGGAAATCATCATCCGATACCTTTTGAAGGTCCACAACGACATTGTCTGCACCAAGCGCTGACTCTACAGATTGTTTGAAGGAGCTAGCTTGTTGGACCATGCTGTTGTCCACTTGGCTAACAATGTAGTCCAAATGAATTGGGAATTGAACGCCTTGTTTTTGCAATTCAGCTTTGGCTTTCGCAAAGGAAGCTTTGGCTTTTTCTGGGCTGTAAAGGCTCGTTTGACCATCGTCCAGGCTCACACCCTTCCATTGGTCTCCGTAGGTAACCAATTGTTTTTCAACGACCTTACCAAAATCTTCTCCATTGACTTGGACATAAGTTGGTGGCACCAAGGTACTACGAAGCGTATTTTCAGCCGCATCAGCCCCTGAAACTTGTGCCGCATAAGATTTGCGGTCAAAACCAAAGTTCACCGCTTGACGGAAGTCCTTGTTCAGGATTGCTTTCTTGGTAGAAGCTTTTTGTTCATCCGTAGTTTTGGCAGTGTGGTCATACTTTTGACGGTCCAAGTTGAATCCAAGATAGTAGGATGTTCCCAATTGCAAACCGTAGACAATGTTGTCGCCAAAGTTTTTCTTGACGCTCTTATACGTCGAACTGTTTGGCATAACAGAGGCAAAGGAGTATTGACCTTTTTCAAAGTTTTTAATGATTGCATCTGGGTTTGATCCATCATTAAAGGTCAATTTGACATTGTCGATATGAACATTTTTCGCATCGTAATAGTCTTTGTTCTTGACCAATTCAATCTCAGATTTTGAAGTCAATGATTTCAAGTAATATGGACCATTGTATAAGATGCTGCTAGGTTTCAAAGAACCAAAATCTTTTCCTTGAGATTCCAAGAACTTAGCATTGACTGGGAAAAGAACACCTGAAGTTGTTTTGGAGTTCCAGAAGCTTTCTGGACGGACCAAGGTATATTGGATAGTGTGGTCATCTAAAGCTTTGACTCCAACCGTGTTAAAGTCTTTGGTTTCCCCTTTTACGTAGGCATCCAAACCTTTGATCGAATTTTGAATCAAGAAGAGACCTTCTGATTTTGACTCAACCGCGTGTTTGATCCCTGTAACAAAGTCTTGAGCCGTTACATCACCATATTCCTCACCCTCACTCGTATACCATTTGGCATCCTTACGAAGTTTGTAAGTATAGGTTAATCCATCTTCAGAGACAGTCCAATCTTCTGCTAGACTTGGCACAAAGTTTCCGTATCGGTCGTTTTCAAGAAGACCATCTACAAGGTTACTTGTGACATCTGAAGTCGTTGTACGAGTTGCAGCGATGTAATCCAAGGTATTTGGATCTGCTGAATAAACGAATGAGTAAGTTGCTTGGTTGCTACTACCTCCGCTACACGCTGCTAAGAGAAAGGCACCTGCAACAGAAACCCCTGCAAGAGCTAACAGTTTTTTTGCTTTCATCACTATCTCCTTATGTTAGATTTTCTACCATTATACACTATTTCTTAAAAAAAACCAAATTTATTTTAAAAAAGTTCGTTTTTTCTGAATGAATATAATAAGATGTCAAGAAAATACATCTTGAAATCAATCTCAAAGAAGCTGGATAAGCGAGTCTAGGCACCTCCCCTCACAGATCACAAAGCCTCAGTTTTCGATCATTTTAATAAATATACGTTTCACCACAAAAAAAGAACCTCTGCACTTTCTAGCAGAGGAACTGATTGCTAATCAAAATGATAGAGTTGTGGGTACTGATCACATTCAGGATTTTTAGGATGGCAGATAGCCCGTCCAAAATAGATCATGGCTTGATGGGCTGCTAGCCATTCGCTTTTTGGTAGAACATCCATGACTCTCTTTTCCACTTCCAAGGGCGTCGCTGATTTCTTGACAATGTCATGGTGCTTGCAGATCCGCTCCACATGGGTATCGACAGCAAAGGCTGGAATCCCAAATCCTACACTCATGACGACATTTGCTGTCTTACGTCCTACTCCTGCCAGGCTTTCTAACTCTTCACGAGTCTGAGGCACCTGCCCATCAAAGTTGTCTAGCAATTGTTGGGCACATTTTTTGAGAAATTTGGCCTTATTTCGATAGAGACCTAATTTAGAAATATGCTTGGCGATAGCTGCTTCACTGGCTGCTGCCATGGCTTGCGGGGTTGGAAAAGCCGCAAACAAACCTGGTGTCGCTTTGTTAACAGCCGCATCAGTCGTCTGAGCCGAGAGCATAACCGCTACTAACAATTCAAAATGATTACGAAAATCCAGACTTGGCTTGGCATCTGGAAAAAGGGCGATAATTTCTTCAATCACATGACGTGCCCGTTTCTTTGATAAAACCATATTCTCTCCTTTACACTACTAGTCCTTATTATAGCATGAAAGCACCCTATTTCTGAAAGAATCAGCTTCAAAAAAAGAAGAGGGACAAAACGAATTGTAAAAAAATTCATCCAATCCCACTTCTATCTATTGTTTGTTTTATACTAGTCTCTTCAAGAAAGTCATCAAGGTTTGAGCAGAGCGCTCCCCAGCCTGAACGATAAATTCATCAAAAGAGAGATTGGCTGCGTGATCTGCTGTATCACTCATGGCGCGAATGACCATGAAGGGACGTCCAGCTGCATGAGCGGCTTGGGCAATGGCTGCCCCTTCCATCTCAACTGCCAATACTTCTGGAAACTGCTCCCGAATCGCTTCAACTTTTTCTTCACTCGCGATAAAGCTATCTCCTGTTGTAATCAGGCCCACATGTGTGGTTGCAGCTTCTTCTTCCAGAACTTTTTTCATTTCTGATACGAAATAGCGACTGGATTCAAAGTAAAGCGGTTGACCTGCCATTTGACCATACTTGTAGCCAAAGGCTGTCACATCCACATCATGATAGGCCAATTTGTCCGCAAGGACGATATCCCCAACGGCCATTCCCGGTGCAACGGCACCTGCAGAACCCGTATTGATAATGGCTTCCACCTTAAAATCATTGGCCAAGACTGCTACACTCATAGCAGACATGACTTTTCCGATACCACTTTCAACCAAAACGACTTCATGGCGACCAATCGATCCTGTATAGTAGACTTTTCCAAGACGCAGATGCTTTTCCCCATTTTCAAGGGCTTCAACCAGAATCTTTAACTCCTGGGGCATGGCTGCGATAATTCCAATTTTCATATCCATTCTCTCCTTGTGACGACCTTACAGACGCCAAATAGCAATGATCAAAACAATAAGGAGCACAATGATCCAGAATAAAATCTTATTGAGTTTGGATTGGACCACACTTTGTTTACGCTCTTCAATGCGACGACTCTTGGTCACAGTGGGCTCCACTTGGATCTGCAAGGTATCCTGTGAATAGCTCTCCTGCGGGCGCTCCATACGGCTTTCACTCATAGGACGTTCGTAGCCAAATCCCCTGTGGTCTGTCCGAATAATCTTCGTCTCTTCAGCATCGACCATTTTAGGATCCGAAATGTCCTCACCTCGCCTCGCTCGTTCAATCATTTCATCGGTTAATAAAGGTTTTCCCATCGGATCCTCCTCTATTTATTGATTAAGTCCCAGTATTGGATCGCCATGATGGTCTTGGCATCACAGATTTCACCAGCTTGGATCAAATCTTTGGCTTCCTTCAAGGTCACTTCAAATAACTCTAAGGTCTCATCTGCATCTTGTGGACGTGGATTTTCCACCTTTTTCAAGTTGGTCGCACCATAGAGTTTAATCCGCTCATTACAAAATCCAATGGCAGAATAAAAATCATACAACAACTCTAGATCCGCTGTGTAACCAATTTCTTCTTCCAATTCACGCAGAGCAGCCGCTTTGGGATCTGCATTTTCTCCCTTTTCTAACTTCCCTGCTGGAATCTCCACAGAGGTCTTTTCAATCGCCTTGCGGTACTGCTTGACCAAGATCGTCTTCCCATCTTCTGTGATCGGTAAAACCGCTACTGCTCCATTATGAAAAATTAAATCACGCTGCGCTTGACCTTTTCCAGCAGGTAGTTCTACTTGATCAGTCACCACTTGGAAAATCGGTCCCTGATAAATTTCCTTGCGCTCAATGGTTTTTTCTTCAAATTGCATGAGATTCTCCTATTTATTTTTAGGATGGTGTGGCAAGCGAAGAGCATACTCTTCTTTATTCACTTGACGGCCACGACCGATCGCAATCGCATCTGCTGGCACATCTTTGGTAATGGTGGATCCAGCCCCGACTAGGGAATTGTCGCCTAATTCAACTGGCGCAATGATCGTCGAATTAGATCCGACAAAGACATTGTTGCCAATCGTTGTTTTAAACTTGTGTTGGCCATCGTAATTCACCGTGATAGTTCCAGCACCAAAGTTGACGTTACTACCAACTTGGCAGTTGCCAATGTAAGTCAAATGACCTGCTTTGGTATTTTCTCCGATAGACGAACCTTTGACTTCGACGAAGTTTCCGATATGGACATCTTTGGCCAAGCTAGATCCTGGACGAATGTGGGCGTAAGGTCCCACTGTCACACCATCGGCTACCGTGCTCTCTTCAATCATAGAGTTAGTAATAACGGCACCTGCACCAATTTCACTGTCCACAATATAGGTTCCATTAGTTAAGACGGTTTCAGCCCCAATTTTTGTGTGCCCTTTTAGGGTAACATTGGCTTCGATTTGCACTTCTGGTGCGATCTCAACATCGACATCGATATAGGTTGCATCTGGATTGACAAAGCTCACCCCATTGACCATGTGGGCTTGGTTAATGCGACGACGCATGATACCTTCTGCTGTTGCAAGGGCCACGCGGTCGTTAACCCCGAGGCTTTCATCAAAGTCTTTGAGCGTATAGGCTCCGACTTTTTCACCAGCTTCACGGAAAATACCGATGACATCTGTGATATAGTATTCACCTTGGGCATTGTTGGTATTGATATTTTTCAAAGCTTCAAAGAGGCGCGCATTGTCAAAGACATAAGTCCCTGTATTGATTTCTTTGATTTGTTTTTCAAAATCTGTCGCATCTTTTTGCTCAACAATTCGAAGCACTTCTGCATTGTCATTACGGACAATCCGGCCATAACCAAATGGATTAGCTGCTTCGGCTGTCAAAATGGTTGCCACATTCTTGTGATTAATATGGAAGTCAATCAAGTGTTTGAGACTGTCACCCGTAATCAAAGGAGTATCTCCTGCAATGACGAGGGTATGCCCTTCAAGACCTTTCAAGACTGGCTCTGCCATCATGACCGCATGACCAGTTCCCAATTGTTCGGTTTGTTTGACAAACTCTGTTTGTCCCGCTAAGACTTGCTCTACCAATTCCGCCTTGTGGCCCACAACTGTTACAGTCTTTTCAGGTGAGATGGCTCCAACACTACGGAAGACATGCTCCAACATAGAGATCCCTGCAACCTTATGAAGAACCTTGGGCAGATCTGATTTCATACGGGTACCTTTCCCCGCTGCTAAAATAATGGCATAATTTGGCATAACATTTCTCTTTTCTGTACAATATCGCTTACATTATACCATTTTTTAGCCCTTTTGGAAAATAAGACCCAAACCAAAAAACTCTCCAAAAAGGAGAGCGTATCTATAATGGATAGACCTTGCGAAATTCTTCTAAAACCACCTTGCTGTCGGGTGTAAACGTCAGTCCTGCTTCTCCTAAGCAGTCTTTGAAAAAGTCTTCATGAACCTGACGCCAATAAGCCAGAGATTTGTCTCCTTCACCTTCCTTATAGGCATGGTCGGCTGACACTTGATGGAAAGGCTGAACAGAAACCTTGGTGATTTCGACAATGCAGATAGCTTGATGTTGGCTGTCTAAAATCACATCAAAGGTTCCTTCTTGTGGAAGGGGTTCGTCCCCTACTGCATAGAGGTCGCAGGCTGAGGCAGTTGCTGTTTTTTCACCTGTAAACACCAAATCCGCTAAAAGGTCTGGTTCCACACCAAAAGCCCAGGCGTCTATCTCATCTCCAATAGAGGGGGTGATTTGCTTGTAGGCATTCCACATTTCTTGCGGTGTCATGATTGCTCCTTCTTTTCTTTTACCTTCCAATTTCTATAGCTTGTCAGTTCTAATTCTGGAAATCCTAGTAACTCTGCCTTCACCTTCAATACTATGGGTGAGGCAGTTTCTTCGGTAATCTGCTCGATCGGAAGCCAAATGGCATTTGCTGAATCATTGCTTCCATCAAGAACTTCATGAGGAAGGGATTTTTGAGAGCTCTCGAAATCGAGCACTACATCATAAAAGGCCATGATATGATGTACAGCGAAGTCTTGCCCCTCTTCTTGAACCAGCACGTCATAAATCCTAGGATTTAAGTAACGGCTCAGCGTATAGCCCGTCTCTTCCAGAACTTCTCTCTTAAGGGTTTCTGTCAACCCCTCACCGAGTTCCTGACTACCACCCGGTAGATCAAAACGATGTTGATAAGGTCCTCTCGTTTTCTCAATGCAAAGCAATTTCCCATTCTCATAGCAAACGCCATAGACACCAAAGTGTTTTTTGATTTCCATATTCTACTCTTTCTAAAAGTCCAAGATCAATAACTTACCTTATCCCTTAAAAGGAAAGAGGCTATAGATCTCATGCTCCTTGATATACTTCTTTAGTATCTCCATATTCTCTTCGATTTTTGCTTGGATATCTGTCTCTTCACAAGTTGACTCATCAATAAAAAGTTGAATCTTCAATAAATCTGTCAAGTATAGCAGACGACGTTCCATTTCTGATTCAGGGCTTGGAGCCTGCTCGATTTTTGCAAGCTTTTGCTCCAAGCTATCACCATTCAAAAATCTCTGATGAACTCTCCTTCTAATTTTTTGAGTGGACTCCTCCCCTTGTTCTAATGGAGATATAAGGAGTTTTTTATAGACGATTACCTGATTTTCTACCTCTCTTTCCAGATAAGCCAATAAAACCAGAGAGCTATCAACAAAGGTCCAGGTGTTATAATTCCCTTCAAATGGAATTTGTATGATACGATCTAATAATTCCTTAGCCATTTCCTCTTGACCATCCAGATAAAGTAAATAGGCCAGACGATTCAGTGATTCGAGATAGCTAGCTTGGGTCTTCTTATTCTTTTTGGGGATCCGGTTTAAATACGATCCTAACTCAAGATCATTTTCAACCTCTTCGATTAGTTCTTTCACATTCATTTCTTTTCTCCTATCCAATTCACTTTTTGTTACTGAGAAAGGCTTTTCTCAGGTCAATCTTACCGAAGTAGATATTCTTTCGCTGTCGCTTGGACGTTTGGGGAAAGGTAGCGCTCTATCAAGTCACCTGTCCCTACAATATATTCCTCCTGTGGGACATCTTCTCTTTGTTTCCAAAAATTTGAAAAAGCGAAATAGAACTCCAAAAACTCCGTCAAACTTTCGCTGAGTTTGTAGAAATTAGGATCTCCAGGACTGCCCGCGTAAACTGGAGAACTGTCATCTTTCATATCACAGAAAAGAATATCATCTGTATCTGTAGTAGCGAATATCTGGTATTGCCCTTCACTAAACTGAAGAACATCTTGTAAGGCCCAAGATTCGACTGTCCTTGTAGG
>CABSQC010000046.1 GCA_902479835.1 uncultured Streptococcus sp.
CTGTGACGGATTTTGCAGAAGAACGGTTTAAAAAAGGGGCTGAGCTTGCTTTGTTTGATGAAAAAGATCAGTTTGTCCAAACGGTGACCATTGCTAGCCACCGTAAACAGAAGAACTTTGACATTATTAAATTCAAAGATATGTACCATATCAATGCTATTGAAAAGTATAAAGGTTATAGTCTCAAGGTCGCTGAGGAAGATTTGAATGGCCTAGACGATGGTGAATTCTACTATCACGAGATTATCGGTTTGGAAGTCTATGAGGGTGATAACTTGATTGGAACCATCAAAGAAATTCTGCAACCAGGTGCCAACGATGTCTGGGTGGTCAAGCGAAAAGGCAAGCGTGATTTGTTATTGCCTTATATCCCACCAGTGGTGCTCAATATCGATATTCCAGGAAACCGGGTGGATGTAGATATCTTAGAAGGGTTAGACGATGAAGATTGATATTTTAACCCTCTTTCCAGAGATGTTTTCACCCCTGGAGCACTCCATCGTCGGAAAGGCTCGTGAAAAAGGTCTATTAGAGATCAACTACCATAATTTCCGCGAAAATGCAGAGAAGGCGCGGCATGTGGATGATGAACCCTATGGTGGCGGGCAAGGCATGCTCTTGCGAGCTCAGCCGATTTTCGATGCCTTTGATGCCATTGAGAAAAAGAATCCGCGCGTGATCTTACTCGATCCAGCTGGTCGGACTTTTGATCAACGTTATGCAGAAGAGTTAGCTCAAGAAGAAGAATTGATCTTTATCTGTGGTCACTATGAGGGCTACGATGAGCGGATCAAGACCTTGGTGACAGATGAGATTTCTCTTGGCGATTATGTCCTGACGGGTGGCGAGCTAGCGGCTATGACTATGATCGATGCGACGGTGCGCTTGATTCCGGAAGTGATTGGAAAAGAGTCCAGTCACCAGGATGACAGTTTCTCATCTGGTCTTCTAGAATATCCTCAATACACACGGCCTTATGAATACAGAGGAATGACAGTTCCAGATGTCCTTATGAGTGGTCACCATGAAAATATCCGTCAGTGGCGCCTCTATCAGAGTTTGAAAAAGACCCTAGAACGTCGTCCAGACTTGCTAGAAAACTATGAGTTGACAGCAGAAGAAGAGAAGATGTTGGAACAAATTAAACAAGAAGACTAACAGCGTCAGCTGTTTTTCTTTTGCATCAAAAATTTATGAAAAAAACTTTTTAAACCTACTAGTTATTGGTAACAAAATGTGGTATGCTAAGGGGTAGAGAAACTTCAAGAAAATGATTAAGTTTTGGGGGTGAGTTTAATGGGAAAGAAATTAGGAAAATCGGTTTTCACGACAGGGATTGCTGCAACAACGGTCCTATCTGGTATGTTTCATCACAAAGCAAATGCCGAAGAGGTCAAGCAAAATGAAAATCCAGAAACCAACAGCACGGAAGTAGTTGAAAAACCAATTACAGTTGATGAGTTGAAGCAAATTACAGCTCAAAAAGGCCAAGTGGTGAAAGATGTCCACTACCAAGAGCAAAAAGTGATCGATGCTCAAACGGAAGTCAAGGCGGCTGGGCAAGAGCTGGAAGAAAAGAAAGCAGAAGTGACGGATGCAGAAAACCTCATCGCAACGACTTCAGATGCCCAAGTTCAGAATGCAGAAAATGACGTCAAGGTAGCTCAAGCCTATGTGACCATCGAAGAAAATAAGGTTCGAGAAGCAGAAGCTGCCCATGACCAAGTCGTAGAGGCTGTTCGTCAACAGGAAAATCAGGTTACTGCTCAGGAATCTTTGGTCGATGTAGCACAAAATGAATTGAACCAAGCCAAAGCACCGATTTCAAATGATGAGAATGTGCTCAACCAAGCTCTGTTGGAGCAAAGTCAAGTCGAGCAAAGTATCCGAGAATCTCAGAATTACCTTGCAACCTTGCAAGCGAGTCAGCAAACTGGCTCAGATACAGTGGCTCAAATTGAGAATGACATTCAACTGGCTCAAACGCGTCTGACAGATTTGAAAGCGGTCATCGCAACCAAGGAAGCAGAATTGGCAGCCTTAGAACAAGCAGCGGCCAATAGCCCAGTTCAGTTAAGTCAAGCAACCTATGAAGGTTACTTGCAACACTTAGCTGACAATGGCAATGAAGCTGCAGCGAGTGCTTTAGCCCTCTACAAGCGTGGTCGGGAAGAAGACGGCTTGACGGTTGGAGAGTCTGGCTCTTTGCAAGCCAACCTTCGAGCTCTTGAAATTGCCGATGCCATCAATAGCTATCGTCGCAATGCCGGCTTGTCTGAATTGGAACTGGATCCTTATTCTCTTCCTGCCAGTCAAGTACAGTTGGAATACTTCAAGAAAGCCAACTGGCATATGTTTAAGTATTTGCCAAACGAAAACATTGCTTATGGCTTCTCACCTGCTGGTGCGGTTGACTTTTGGTACAATGAAAAAGCGGCTTATCAAGAAGTAGCGGCTCAATATGGTCTACCAACAGACGAAACTCAAATCGATGCCAACGATATCTATATGAAGATTGGGGCTGAGGCCTTTGCTAAGGTTGGTCACTATCTCCAAATGGTAGACAACAAAGCGACAGCTTTATCAGTCGCTTATGACCCTAGCAATGCCATGTCAGAAGCAGCTTTCTTACACAGCCCGGTCAATTCAGCAGTGTCAACCAGTGCACTCGCTTACCAATTGCGTCAGGGAGCTGGGGCTACGACGACAAGATCAGATGTCAAAGCAAAATCTGATGAAGTCGCTAATCTCAAACTGGACAAGGCCAATCAAGAGTCACAAATCATTATCTTGCAAGGCAAGTTAGAAGATGCTCGCCATGCTAATTCGAATGTGGCAGTAGAAATGGCCAATGTCCAAAAGACCATCCAAAATTACAAGATTCTTCTCGTTAGCAAGGACCATGCGGTTGAAAAGGCGAAGGCGACTCTTGATGTATCTCGAGGTCGGATTGAAGCAGCCATCCAACCAAAAGAAGCAGCACTTCAAAAAGCGAAAGATTTGTTAGCAGCTGCGCGTGAGAAATTAGATGGTTTAAAAGCAGAAGAAGCAGAAAAAGCCCAAGTCGTTCAAGAAGCGCATGAGGGGTTGAAGGCAGCGCAAGAACGTTTGGTTGCTGCTGAAAAACGTCTTTCTGACTTTAAAAATGCTCCAGAATTATTGGTCAAAGCCCAATCAGTTTTATCAGCTGCGGTGGCTAATTTAGAAAATAAAAAAGAAAAATTAGAAGCCGAATTCACAACTCTTCAATCTTATCAAAGTGTCGTGGAACTGTTGAATTCTCAATATGAAGATCTTGCGTCACGAATGGATCCAGCTATTTTAGAAGCAGCAGATATGCCAATGGATATCCGCTCAAGCAATCCAACAACTTTCTCGGATAGACCAACGGTTCTTCCAACAACTACCAATAGTCCACAAGTGCAAGCACCAACAGCTAGTCCAGCTCCAAAACAAGAAGCTAAAGTAGAAGAAATCAAACCGAAAAAAGAAAACAGCCAAGCTGTGGCTGGATCTGATTCCTCCAAATATGCAGTAGCAACAACAGGTGTTGCCGTCGGGCTACTTGCTGGATTGTTTGGTTTCAAGAAAAAGAAACAATCTTCAAAAAATGATTAAGACATACCGAAGATAGAATAGATGCTTAGACACTTTATTGCTTAAAATCTTCAAAGAAGATATATGAGGGTGGGAAAAGAACTCTTTTAACAAAATGAGTTCTTTCCTGCTCTTTTTTTGTACACTTTTAGAATTTTTGAAAGAAAATGATAGAAATTGATAAAAAGTGTTGACATTTTTTGGAGATGGAGTATAATAGTCCTTGTAATCGATTGCAAAAGGAGGAGAAATGCTTAAGTCTGAACGAAAACAATTCATCCTCGAGAAGGTACTGAAGGAAAAATTTGTTTCCTTAGAAACCCTTGTACAAGAGCTAGGGACGTCTGAATCAACGGTTCGACGTGACTTGGATGAATTAGAAGCTGAAAGTAAACTTCGACGGGTTCACGGTGGTGCGGAAAGCCTGCATTTTCTTCAAGAGGAAGAAAGCAATAAAGAAAAATCTATCAAAAACATTCAAGTTAAGTCAAAAATCGCGATAAAAGCGGCGGAATTGATCAAAGATCATGACGTGATCTTTATCGATGCTGGGACGACCAATGAACTTTTGGTACAAGAAATTGTCAATCCAACGGTAACTGTGGTGACCAACTCGATTCACCATGCGACCAAGTTGGTCGAGCGAAATGTTCCAACGGTCATCATCGGTGGGAAGGTAAAATCTTCTACAGATGCTAGTATCGGAGGGATCGCGCTCAATCAGATCGGTCAGTTGAACTTTGACAAGGCCTTTCTTGGAATGAATGGAATCGATGATGAATTTTACAGCACTCCAGACCTGGAAGAAGGATCTGTCAAGCGTGCGATTATCGAAAATGCGAAAAAAACCTATATCCTAGCGGATGATTCGAAAATTGGGGTGACATCCTTTGTCAAAGTGGCTCCGATCAAGCGAGCCATGATTATCACCAATCAATGTGAACCGCAACGATTAAAGGTTTTAAAAGAAAAAACGGAGGTTATAGAGGTTTGATTTATACAGTTACACTGAATCCAGCAATTGACTATATTGTCCGTCTCGATCATGTAGAGACCGGAGCGGTTAATCGGATGGCTTCGGAAGATAAATTCGCCGGTGGTAAGGGAATCAATGTCAGTCGTGTCTTGAAACGTCTCGATATCGAGAACACAGCAACTGGATTTATCGGTGGCTTCACCGGACGCTTCATCGAAGACGTATTGACTAGCGAAGCCATTTCAACCAACTTTGTGACAGTGGACCAAGATACACGGATCAATGTCAAGATCAAAGCGGATGAGGAAACAGAGATCAATGGGAATG
This sequence comes from uncultured Streptococcus sp., assembly GCA_902479835.1. Lineage (GTDB taxonomy): Bacteria > Bacillota > Bacilli > Lactobacillales > Streptococcaceae > Streptococcus. The sequence continues at coordinate 4,901 of CABSQC010000046.1, forward strand.
GCCCAGAAGTGACGGAAGCTCAGTTGCAAGAATTGCTCAACATCTTATCGAGCTTAACAGCAGATGATGTGGTAGTCTTTGCAGGATCTGCCCCATCTTCACTTGGAAATACCGTTTACAAACAATTGATCGCAGCAACTCGTGCGACAGGTGCGCAAGTCATTTGTGACTTTGAAGGGCAAACCTTGATTGATTCCTTGGAGTTCAATCCCCAATTGGTCAAACCAAACAACCATGAGTTGGGAGATATTTTTGGCGTTACCTTGACGGAATTGCCAGAAATTGAACGCTATGCCAAAGAAATTTTGGCAAAAGGAGCACAAAACGTCATTATTTCCATGGCGGGTGATGGTGCTCTCCTTGTCAGTCCAAGCGGCACTTACTTCGCAAAACCAATCAAGGGTCAAGTGAAGAATTCTGTCGGGGCTGGAGATTCCATGGTAGCAGGCTTCACTGGGAAGCTCGCAACGACGGGAGATGTCATCGAAGCCTTCAAATGGGGCGTGGCTTGTGGAACAGCGACCACCTTCTCAGATGATTTGGCAACAGCTGACTATATAAAAGAAACTTATGAAAAAGTAGAGGTAGAAAAACTATGAAAATTCAAGACGTTTTAAATAAAAACGTGATGTTGTTTGACCTTCAGGCAACAGATAAAGAGGGCGTAATCAATGAGATGGTTCAATCGCTCGTTGACAATGGTGTGGTGACAGATTTTGACACCTTCAAGGCTGGAATCATGAACCGTGAAGCACAGACTTCAACTGGTTTGGGTGACGGAATTGCCATGCCCCACAGCAAAAATGAAGCAGTCAAAGAAGCAACGGTCTTGTTTGCAAAATCAAACAAGGGTGTGGACTATGCTTCACTTGATGGTCAACCAACAGACTTGTTCTTCATGATCGCAGCTCCAGAAGGAGCAAACGACACTCACTTGGCAGCCCTTGCTGAATTGTCTAAGTACTTGATGAAACCAGGATTTGCGGACAAACTTCGCCAAGCAAGCACTCCTGATCAAGTGATCGCAGCCTTTGATGCAGAAGAGCAAGAAGCTGCAGCTGAAGAAGCGAAAAAAGCAGAAGCAGTCAAAGAAGCAGCTTCATCTGACAAACCGCTCATCGTTGCTGTTACAGCATGTACAACTGGTATCGCCCACACTTATATGGCAGAAGAAGCCCTTATCAAGAAAGGTGAAGAAATGGGTGTTACAGTTCGTGTTGAAACAAATGGTGCATCAGGTGTCGGCAACCGTTTGACAGCTGAAGAAATCGCCAAAGCTGAGGGAGTGATCATTGCAGCGGATAAAGCAGTTGAAACCGCTCGTTTCGATGGCAAAAAATTGATCTCTAAACCAGTCGCAGCCGGTATCCGTCAGACAGAAGAATTGATCCAAACCATCTTGGATGGCAAAGCAGATGTCTTCCACGCTGAAAATGCTGCACAAGCTAGCGCTAGCCAAGAAAAATTAAGCTTGGGTGGAGCCTTCTACAAACACTTGATGAGTGGGGTTTCTCAAATGCTTCCATTCGTTATCGGTGGTGGGATCTTGATTGCCCTTGCCTTCTTGATTGACCAAATCCTTGGGGTGCCTCAAGATCAATTATCTCAACTTGGTTCATACCATGAATTAGCAGCTCAATTTAAAACAATCGGTGGTGCAGCCTTTGGTTTCATGCTTCCAGTGCTTGCAGGGTACATCGGATTCTCCATCGCTGAAAAACCTGGTTTTGTAGCAGGTTTTGTGGCTGGTTCCATTGCTAGCTCAGGTACAGCATTTGGTAACATTGCCTTTGGAGCTGCTAAAGGTGAATTGCCTGCAGCTGTATCATCAGGTTTCCTTGGAGCTTTAGTAGGAGGTTTCCTTGCAGGTGGAGTTGTTCTCTTACTTCGCAAAGCCCTTTCAGGCCTTCCACGCTCACTCGACGGTATCCGCTCGATCCTTCTCTTGCCTTTACTTGGTGTTGGTTTGACAGGATTCTTGATGTTCCTCATCAACATCCCAATGTCAGCGATCAATACCTCTTTGAACAACTTCTTGACTAGCTTGTCAGGTAGCTCGGCAGTTCTTCTTGGTCTTCTTGTTGGTGGTATGATGGCTGTCGATATGGGTGGGCCAGTCAACAAAGCAGCTTATGTATTCGGTACAAGTACGTTAACAGCTTCCGCACTTACTAGTGGTGGTTCAACCGTTATGGCGGCCGTTATGGCAGCTGGTATGGTTCCTCCATTGGCAGTCTTTGTAGCAACTGTCTTGTTCAAAGACAAATTTACTGAAGAAGAACGCAACTCAGGTTTGACAAACATTATCATGGGTCTTTCCTTCATCACAGAAGGTGCCATTCCATTCGGTGCAGCTGACCCAGCTCGTGCCATCCCAAGCTTCATCGCAGGTTCAGCATTGACAGGTGCCCTTGTTGGTCTTGCAGGATTGAAACTCATGGCTCCTCACGGAGGAATCTTCGTTATCGCTCTTACATCAAATCCGCTTCTTTACATCTTGTTCGTATTGATCGGTGCAGTCGTAAGTGGTATCTTGTTCGGATTGCTTCGCAAACCTAAAAACTAAGTCTATCTAAAAGGTTGGGGACTCCCAACCTTTTTTGTTGCGCAAAAACACCAACTAGTAATGAAGTTGCAATCTATTCATATTTCGATACAATTATTATAACTTTTCCTTTTCAAGGAGGACGGATCATGAAAAAAGGGAAACTGGTCATTCTTTTAGTTATTGCCTCTGTAATAGCAGGAGGTGTGATTATCGCTAGTCAAAAACAAAACATCTTTTCAAAAGACACTAAACCAAGTAAGCAACTTAGCGCTAGAGAGAATCAACTAGCTTATTTAAAGGAACACGAAAAAGATATGACTGATTTTGTAAAATCGATGAGCCCGAAAGTTGATAGTGTCCAGTTTGATTGGGATAGTAT
>CABSQC010000047.1 GCA_902479835.1 uncultured Streptococcus sp.
GTGGCTGTGAGAGATGATATGTACAACAACATTTTCCATGAGTAAAACCTCATCCTAACTTAAATTTAAAAATAGATTTGTGATTCTTTTGAAGAATCTGTTGAGCGACAGCTCATTAACGAATACCCAAGTAATCCAAGACCAATTCACAGAACATCATGTTGGCCCAAGAGAACCATTCGCGCGAGTATTTAGTCGGATCATCTACGTGGAAGCTTTCGTGCATGACACCCGTGCCACCATCGCAAGCAACCAACTGATCGAGTAAGAATTTCTTCTCTGCCTTGTCCGTCGTTGTCAATCCTTGGATCGACAGGGCAATCGGCCAGATATAGCGGTAGAAAGTATGAGAACTTCCCAGCCCACTTGCGTACTTCCCTTCATAGAAGTAAGGATTTTCAGGGCTCAAAATAGTCCGACGAGTGGCTTGGTAGACTTCGTCGTCAATCTCGCAGTAGCCCAGATAGGGAGCCGCCAACAAACTTGGTACGTTAGGATCATCCATGATGCTAGCATTTCCCAAACCATCTACCTCAAAGGCATAGATCTTCTCGCCCTTGCTGTTAGTCGTGTAGGCGTAATTTTCGATCCCTTCTTGGATTTCAGCTTGCAGACGTTTGGCATCAGCAATGATGCTTTCACTATCAGCTAGCTTCAATTCTGCAAATATTTCCTGGACATAACCTAAGACAACCACCGCAAACATATTTGATGGAATCAAGTAGCTATACTGACAGCAGTCATCACTCGGACGAAAGGCTGACCAAGTCATTCCTGTCACGGCAAATTCTGGACCAAAGCCATCATTCACTAACGTGTCTTCCTTACGATCCGTATCCCGAACAAAACGATAAGGAGAGTTCTTGTGGTCTTGTTCCACCGTCCAGAGATGAAGAATTTCCTTGGTCGCTGTGACAAAAGTTTCATCAAACTGGCTAGTCTCACCAGTTTCTTTCCAAAGGAGATAAGCTAACTGCAAGGGATAGCACAGCGAATCCACTTCATACTTGCGTTCCCAAATCCAGCCATTGAGATCTGTATGGTCGGTCTCGTGATGCCCCTTCCAGTTCTCTTCAATATTAAAAGAGTTAGCATAGGGATCTTTGAGGATCAAAGTCATCTGACGTTTGACCAAACCTGCAATGGTCTGACGCAAGAGAGGATCTCTTTTAGCCACATGAAGATAAGGTCTCAATTGAGCCGTTGAGTCACGCAACCACATAGCTGGGATATCCCCAGTCAGCACAAAGGTCGAGCCATCTTCTAAGATTTCAACTGTATTGTCTAAAGTGTCTGTGTAGCAACGTTCAAAGACATCCACCCACTCAGGGTACTCCTTGGCACGTTCTGCTACTTGGTCCAGCCATTCTCGCACAATTTCTTTTGAATAAGTCATTTATTTTCCTCACACGTATCGATTCTTTCCTATTCAGTATAAAAGATTTCAAAGGGGAAATACATACGCAAACTATAGCCCTTTTTCTACAAAATTTTCCATTTGATAAAAACGCTATCATATTTGACAACGCTTTGATACAATTGAAGAAAATACCACTGCGTGTTCCAAGAAAAACACAGATCATTTAAGGTTGATGAAGAAAAAGGAGACCAGATGCGCACACATTGCCAGACCATCGATACCCGCTGGGGAAGCGATAATCATCCCCACTATTCGCACGGAAACACCCTCCCTTATACAGGAGTCCCTTTTGGAATGAATTACTTCCTTCCCCAGACGACACACGAACAAGGAGCTTGGTTTTTCAACCCCAATCTCCCTATTTTTCAGGGATTTCGTCTCACCCACCAGCCTAGTCCTTGGATAGGAGACTACGCTTGGTGCCTCATCACGCCCATCACAGGAGATATTGCAAGTTCCGACCTCTTCCGTCGCCAAAGCAGTTATTCGATGAAAGAAGCTATTTTCCAGCCCCACTACCTTCGGATTTTTTCGGAACGTTATCAGATTCAAAGCGAGTTGGTTCCAAGCTGCTACGGGGCTGTCATGCGCTTTCGAGCACCAGAAAAGCTGACACTCTGCTTTCATGCAGCAAATGAACTAGAGGACTTGACCCTGACAGACCAAACCTGCCACTTCCACATTCTGGATCAGGCCCATACCGCAGATACTTCCTACTCTTTCTATCTCCAGTGGCAATTTAGCCAGCCGATTGAGAGCGTCACTCACATCGATCAAGATCTTTTCCTGACCTTTGCTAGCAAGGAAGTGACCGTCCAATTAGGAACTTCTTATCTGTCCCAAGACATGGCTCACAGCCATCTTCCCAACCTTTCCCTAGAGGAAGCTAAAAAAGAAGTAGCCGATCAATGGAATCAGCTGCTAAAACGAATTGAAGTAAAAGATGCCGGAGGGCGTGACCAAGCCTTTTTCGATCATTGCCTTTACCGACTCCTCCTTTTCCCTCAAACCTTTTATGAAACAGATACCGAGGGAAATGACTGGCACCTGGATGTCACCCATCAGGAAATCAAACCAGGAAAAGCTTACACCAATATCGGATTTTGGGATCTCTTTCGGACCTCTTTCCCGCTCTTTAGCCTTGTCTACCCCGATTACTACCGTCACTTTCTCGAAGGATTTTTAAACACTTACCAGGATACTGGTTTCCTACCAAAATGGTTGGCCCCAGATGAACGAGGGATGATGCCAGGCACCCTCATCGATGGAGTCTTTGCGGATGCTGTCACAAAAGGGATCGCACCAGACCTACATGAAAACATGCTCACAGCTATGCTCCAGACGGCTCAAAAAACTGATCCTCATCAACATTTTGGTCGCCATGGCAATGAAAGCTACAAGGCCCTTGGCTACCTACCCGATGATTTTCACGAAAGTGTGAGCCATAGCCTAGATTATGCCTATAGTGATTTTTGCATTGCTACCGTTGCCAAGCAATTGGGGCATACAGAAACAGCCACTCGATATGCTGCTTCCAGCCTCTCCTACCGAACATTGTATGATGCCCAAACAGGCTTTGTGAGAGCACGATCCACCAATGGAAACTTTAAAGAGCCCTTCTCTCCTACCAGCTGGGGAGGAGATTATGCAGAATGCTCTGCAACCCAGGCTACTTTTGGAGCCTTACACGACCTCTCCGGCCTAATAGAGCTGATGGGTGGCAAAAAAGCCTTCACACAACGACTGCTGGATCTGGCCAATCAAAAACCTCAATTTGATGTAAGAGGATATGGCCATGAAATCCACGAAATGAGTGAAATGGCCCAAGCCCCATTTGGGCAGATTGCCATCTCCAATCAACCCAGCTTTCACATTCCCTACCTCTTCCGTCACAGCCTTCATCCCGAATACACCAATCTCCTGATCCACCAGATCCGTTCCCAAGCTTTTCATCAAGATTTCCAAGCCTATCCAGGTGATGAGGACAATGGTAGTCTATCTGCTTGGTACATCTGGTCAGCCCTTGGACTCTATCCAACCTGCCCAGGAAAAACAATCTATGATCTGGGACTCCCTCTCTTTAAAGAAGTCCTTCTCCATATTCCCAAGCAAGAGTTCAAGATTTGCGCCAATTCACACACTGCAGGCGCCTATTTCATCCAAAAAGCCCTGTTAGATGGCAAAGAGAAACAAGAGGTTTCCCATCAAGATCTCCTTGAAGCCCAAGTACTCCAATTTGAGCTTTCTTGGCTCCCCCCACAAGCATAAGAAAAAGTCGTCTGAAAACAGACGACTTTTTTTCTGTTATTCATCTCCTACATGATAGTAGATCGAGCCTTGTTCCCCAAAACTAGCGATACCAACACCAGTCCACAAGCGGTTTTTAGAGGCATCTGATGTGTCCTTAAAGACGACTTGTCCTTGATCATCGACCTGATCACCAATGGTTACTCCCGCAGGAATATACTCCAACAAGAAGCCCCCATCACGACCACCATAAATGCCTTCTGATGCTGTTCCATAATCCGTCAAAGAAGCTCCATAGCCCTCTAACTCTTGTGAGACCAACCCTTTGTCGTTAAAGACCAGCTTATTTCCTTTATCATCTTGCCAGACCCCAGCAATACTGCTGTAATCACCATTGGCAATCGCTTCAAGATCCATTTTCTTCACTTCTTTTTTCTCTTCTTTTTTTTCTTTCTCCTTCACTTCCGAACTAGAAGTATCCGTCTTTTTGACCTTAGAAGAGGTCGTCGTTTGACTAGAGGAGGTGGTTGATTTTTTGCTCGTTCCCTGTTGCGAACAAGCTACCAACAGGACCACACTGAGAAGACTCACAAGAATTGTACCAACTTTTTTCATTTAAAATTCCCCATACATTTTTTAATTTAAAGCCCTTTCATTGTAACGTATTTTCAAGCATTTGACAAGCTTCACTCCCCATTTTTAATCAAAAAGAGACCGGGTTAATCAGTCCTAGTCTCTCTTTTAATACAGCTCTTAATGAGCCAGCATTTCCTGTGCCACTTCTAAACCAGATAAGTTGGAAGGATAATAAGTTGGCCAATTTTCCAACTCATCATAAAGCGCTTCTTGACTCTTTCCTCCATGGAAAATGTGGAAGTGAGCTGCCTTTACCGGAGTAATTTCATGGTCACTAAATTGAACATATTTGAAGTCTCCCGCATCGCTCTCTTTCGCTTCAAAGAGATAACGAACACCACGATTCCCCTTCTTATAAGTCAAAATGTGCTTCCCTACGTATTTATAGGTATATTTCTTAGAAGATCCTTTTTGATAAAACTCCATTGAATCCTTATCAATCTTAATCCGATCAATATCTGTTTGATAACCCTTGGTATAATATTCCTTATACTCAGCAGCAGTCATGGTTGGATTTAATTTTGCCTTATAATCAAAGACCTGATCCAGAGTTCCATCTTGCAAGTATGGATAAACTGATTTCCAATCACCCGCATAATTTGCTAAGCTACGATCCTTCACTTGACTATCCTCGAAATAGCCCTTTTGAACTGTCTTAGCATCTTCCTCATGTTCCGGTTGAATATCCTTACCAGCTTGTGACGTTGTTTTCTCTAGCGCCTTCAGATTTTCCTTCATAACAGACACGTAGTCTTCGCCATCTTTCATTTCTTGATCCGTCAAGCTTTCCAAAGGATTTAAGACAGCCAACTCAACACCAGCTTCAGAAGACAAGGTTTTCGCCAAGGACTTAGAAGCATTTTCCTCAAAGTAAATGACCTTGATCTCATTTTTCTTGATATACTCTGTCAATTCACGCAATCGTGCAGCAGAAGGCTCGCTATCAGGTGAAATCCCTGAAATGGCCACTTGGTTTAAGCCATAATCCAAGGCCAAGTAACGGAAAGCCGCGTGTTGGGTCACAAAATTCTTTTGCTTAGCATCTTTCAAGCCATCCTGATAAGCTTGATCCAAAGCCTGTAACTTCTTCAAATAAGCTTGCGCATTTTTCTCAAAAGTCTTTTTCTTATCTGGATAAGCTGCGACCAACTGATCGCGAATCGACTCTACCATCTTCATTGCACGATGTGGAGAGAGCCAAAGGTGAGGATCATATTCATGATGGTGTTCTTCGCCCCCTTCGTGTTCATGTTCCTCTTCCAATCCAGGAAGCAAGACCATGCCCTTGGTAGCATCGATCACTTTGGTTTTCTTATCCTTCATTGATTTCAAAAGATTTGGAACCCACGTTTCCATGTTTTCATTCTCATAGACGAAAACATCCGAATCTTGAATCATAGCCCGCCCCTTAGCAGACAATTCATATTCATGAGGCTCTGATCCCGCTCCAATGAGCAGGTCTACCGTTCCTTCATCTCCGACAATATTTTTTGTAAAATCATAAACAGGATAGAAAGTGGTCATCACTTTTAATTTCCCATTTTGACTCTGACTTTTGCCACAAGCCGTCAAAACAAGTGTTAAAGCCATTAACAATAACCAACCAAATTTTTTAAAGTTCATATCTACTTCCTCAAACGTGATCCAAGATTCACAAGCAAGAACAGGGCCACAAATAAAAGCGTGATGCTGGCACTTGCTGGTGTATCTGCAATATAAGACAAAATCAACCCACTAAACATCCCGATAAAACCAATGATGACCGCAATCAGCATGACCCCACGGAAGTTCTTCCCTAATTTCAGCGCAATACTAGCCGGTAAGACCATGATGGTTGAAACCAATAACGATCCTGCTGCAGGAATCATTAAGGCGATAGCAACCCCCGTTACCACATTAAATAAAATAGACATGGTCCTAACCGGAAGACCATCTACAAAAGCCGTATCTTCATCAAAAGTCAAAATATACATAGGCCGCAAGAATAAGGCTGTTAACACTAATACAACGAAAGCAATCACAAATAAGGCGATCACCTGTTCATCCGTAATGGTTAGAGTAGAACCAAACAAATACTGATCCAAGCTCATCGAGCTCTTTCCACCACCACGCATCAGTACTAAAGCTAGGGCAAGACCAGTGGACATTAAAATTGCCGTCCCGATCTCCATAAAGTCCTTAAATAAGGTCCGCAAATACTCAAGAAAAACCGCAGCTATAATGACAATGATCATAGTCGAGAGCGTCGGAGAGATCCCAAGAAAAATTCCAAAAGCGACACCTGCAAGAGAGACGTGACTTAGCGTATCACTCATCAGACTCTGCCGTCTTAAAATCAAGAAAGTCCCTAATACAGGAGAAAAAAGACTCATGGCAACCATAGCCAACAAGGCCCGTTGCATAAAATCATACTGGAATAAATCAAGCATGGTCACCCTCCCCTTCTGTGTCATGGACGTTAAAACATCTCCAAGGAGAGCTCTGGTCACGAACCAAATGAATATTCCGATCCGCAAACTGGTTAACCTCTTCAGGGTCATGCGTAATCATCAAAACAGATTTTTGATGGTGATGCGCACTGTGATGCATTAACTCATAAAAATCACTCTTTGTCGTTGCATCCATCCCTGTCGTCGGTTCATCTAAAACAAAGATATCCGGATCTGAAGCAAACATCCTAGCAATGACGGCCCGCTGTTTCTGACCACCAGACAAAGAACCAATCGCCCGATCCTTGAACTCCAGCATTCCAACAGATTCTAAACTCTTCAGAATATGTTTTTCATCGTGCTCATTCAACTTTCGAAACCAGCCTTTACGAGGATACCGACCTGACTTCACAAATTCATAGACCGTACTTGGAAATCCAGCATTAAAACTAGCAATCTGTTGTGGCAAATAAGCAATCCTTAACTTCTTTCCCTTAACATTCGTCTTTGAAATCTCAACTGTCCCGACCTTGGGCTGTAAAATGCCAAGACTAGCCTTAATCAAGGTTGACTTAGCAGCTCCATTCTCACCAGTCAGCGTAACAAACTCTCCACTATCTAAGTAGTAATTGATCCCTTCCAGAACCGGTTCTCGATCATAATAGAACGATAAATTTGAAACCGTAATATACCTCAAACTATAACTCCTCTTCCAATAAATCTAAAAACCGCGAAATGACCCCTTGCTCATTCTTAGTAAACTTCGACAAAACATCCTCATAAGTGTGAAGGGTATGCTGATGGTGGTGCTGATGCTCTAATGCAATCGGCTTACCAATTTCAGTTAAGCGATAATAGAGAACCCGAGCATCATTTTCATCTCGATAAGTCTCCAGCATTCCCTGACTTAATAAGGGCTTCACGGCCTTCGTGATAGCAGCCTGACTGACATTCAATTTCTTAGCTAAAACAGAATTGGTTAGAGCTTCATCAGCAACCAGCATCAAAATATGTTCCTGAGTGTTGGTTAATGAAACACCACTTGTACAAGAACCAACTAAAATC
>CABSQC010000048.1 GCA_902479835.1 uncultured Streptococcus sp.
CCGTTAGCCCCATCTGCTTCCTCACCATTTTCAGTTTCTTCCGCTTCAATTTTCTCTTCTTCAAGAGGCTCCGTCTCATCTGTTTCACCAGCTAGTGGTGAAACTTCTTCAGGACTTGCCTCTGCTTGAGCAGGTTCAAAGACAACTGGAGACTCCTCTACTGGTACTTGGTCTTCATTAGTCTCTGATGTCACTTTTTCTTCTACAAGAGGTTCCTCTGCCGGCTCTTCTTGAGCGACGGTTGAAACAGGTTGATGTGTGGCTGCAATCCGCGCTTTAAGCTCTTGGTAGTAAGCCTCCATATCAGCGATTTTTTGCTCTTCCTTGTCATTTGAGACAGCCGTCGTCGGCTCCTCTTTGACAACTTCTTCAATCTCATTACTTTCCGTCACTTCTTCAGTAGACGGAAGCACTTTTTCAGTTTCTTCTTTCTTTCCAAATAATCGATCAAATAATCCCATTTATTCACTCTCCTTTAGCACATAATTTTCAATTGCCCATGCGACAGCATCTTGGTCATTGGTCACGGGTGCAACAAGCGCCGCCACCTCTTTCACTGCCGGGACCGCATTGCCCATAGCAACCCCTAGTCCAGCCCACTGGATCATAGACAGGTCATTGGCTTCATCTCCACAGGCCATGACTTGATCAGATGTAAGACCCAAAATAGCTGCCAACGCCTCTAAACCTGTCGCCTTGTGAACATTTTTAGGGCACCATTCCAGCAACATTTCCCGAGATTTAAAAATTTCATAGTCTTGAAATAAGTCCGGCCTGATCTGCTTGATCGCTGCATCTAAAAAGTCTTGATCAACGGCTGTCACACACTTGTTGTAGGATATCGTGGATGGCAAGTCTTTAAAATCTGTCTCAACAAAGTTTAGGTAGGGATTGTAATGGGAATAGAGAGACTTTCGATCTGCATGAATCTCATAAACCGTTCCCTCACTGATCGCATCCAGCGGAAGTCCGAGACGGGCTGTTTCATCATGAATAGTTGCGACATCTTCTGGTGCCAAGACCACTTTTGAGAGGATTTCTCCATTATTTCGCTGCACTAGACCACCGTTGAAGGTAATCGTATACTCTTCTTTGAGGCCTGCTGTTCCCAATTCTTCCAAAAGAAAATCCATAGCTTTCAAGGGCCGACCAGTGGTTAGAACCACCTTGACACCTTGAGCCTGTGCAGCAGCGAGAGCTGCTCTATTGCGAGGGGAGATCTTTTTTTCAGAATTGAGAAGGGTCCCATCTAAATCCAGCGCAATCAAGGAAATCTGACTCATAGGATTTCCTCCATGTAGCGTAGGACAGAACCCGTCGCATGGTGGCCGATGACTGTTTCAGCAATCGCTAAGATTTCAGGACGTGCATTTTCTGGCGCTACAGGATGGCCCACGACTTGCATCATATGGAGGTCATTTAGGTTATCACCAAAAGCCATCACCTGATCCATCGAGATCCCTAGTTTATCCGCTAAGGCGGTAATCGCCACTCCTTTATCGACATAATCGAGGACAATATCAATCGATTCAAAACCTGTCGTCATTGCTTTGACGCCTGGGATATTCTCAGTGACCCATTGCTCTCCTTCAAGAACAAGAGCTGCATCAAAGTTGGTGGTCAATTTGAAGATTTCATCTTGAATATCCACTAGGCTTTTCACTTTTTGAATGTTTTCATTGTAGTGCTGACTCAAGGCCAGATAGTCGGGATCTACTGTTTCTAAGACATAACTTCCCTTTTTCCCTGTCAAAAGCAATTTATTCGGATCTGCATAAGGGGAGGATTTCAGAGCTTCAAAAATACCCAAATAAAAGTCTTTGGACATGGTCGCTTCGTAGAGATCGTCTCCATGAAATTCAACCACGCTGCCATTTTCAGCAATGAAAATCATCTGGTCTTCAAACCCTTTAAAGAGGGATTTGAGCGAAAGGAGGGCACGGCCACTTGCAGCAGCAAAATAGATGCCTTTTTCTTTGCAGCTTGCTAATACCTTGCGTAAAAGCTCTTGATCGTACTGATGTTGGTCATTTAGAAAGGTTCCATCCATATCCGTAGCGATCAATTTAATATCATTATTCTTCATTTTCTAAGTCTTTCAATTTTACTGAGACGATTTTAGAAACCCCAGATTCCTGCATGGTCACTCCATAGATGGAATCTGCAGCTGACATGGTTCCTTTTCGGTGCGTCACGACAATAAATTGGCTTTCCTTATCAAAGCGGTTGAGATAATCACCAAAGCGCTTGACATTGGCTTCATCCAGAGCAGCCTCTACCTCATCCAGAATGACAAATGGAATGGTCTTGACACGAATAATCGAGAACAAGAGGGCCAAGGCTGATAAAGCTTTTTCTCCACCACTCATGAGGTTTAAGGATTGGATCTTTTTACCAGGTGGCTGCACAGAAATCTCAACACCAGCTGTCAGCAGATCTGGCTCTGTCAGAATCAAATCAGCAGAACCCCCACCAAACATTTGACGGAAAGTAACTTTAAAGGATTCGCGAATGGCTTCAAAGGTTGATTTAAAGCGTTCCTTGACTTCGTCATTCATGTCGTTGATGGTAGACAGAAGCATGTTTTTCGCAGCCAAGACATCCTCCCGCTGGCTAGAAAGGAAATCAAAGCGTCCCTTCACTTCATCGTATTGCTCAATCGCATCCACATTGACTGGACCAAGTGCCTTAATGTCTTTTTCGATGCTCTTGAGCTGGTTTTCAGCTGCCGCAAGATTTTCAACCGGTTTAGCCTGCTCTTTGGCTTGGTCAAAGCTTTGCATGAATTCATCGGTAATTTGCGTTAAGAGCTTGTTCAAGCGATCCGCATGCTTTTCACGTGTTGCTTCAGCCTTGGCTTGTTGGCGAATCCACTCTTCGTTTTTCTTGCGCGCTTGTTCCAACTGTTCTGCCACATCTTCGGCCTGTCCTTCCAAATCATCCAGCTCAAAGCGTTTTCGAATGACCCCTTGTTCCAAATCCGTTTTCTTGGCTTGAGCCTGCGTCAATTGGTTGGCTAGCTGCTCCACATCGACTGTCTGAACTTGAGCATCGCCTTGTTCAATCAGCAATTGCAACTGATGCTCTTCTACTTCCAACTGAGTGATCGTTTCTTCCAAACGACGAGCATCTGTTTGCTCGTAACTTTGTTGACTTTTATATTCCGTCTGTTGGAGTCGCAGTTCTGCCAATTGCTCTTGCAGGTTTTGCACCTTTTGTTGTAGGACATCTTTATCCGACTTCATGGTTTCAATGTCGCGATTCAGATTTTCTTTTTGAAGCTCAATTTCTGCCAATTGCTTGGTAAGGGACTCCAGCTCTTCTTGGAGAGACTGGGTCGCATCTGTTGCCAATTCTGACTTCAAAGCCTCTAAGAGTTCCTGAATTTCTTTCAGTTGCTCTTGGCTTTGTTGATAGGCCAATTGGGCCCGCTGTTGCTCCAGACGCGCTTGCTCACCCTGGCTTTGAATAGAGGCCAAGTATTCTTGCGCCTGCTTGAGCAGATTGTCCTTGGTCTCTACCTCCTGCTCTGCTTCTCTTAAACGAGCATCCAGAGCTTGCATTTCCTGCTTCAAACTATCTAATTCTGGTTTGACAAAGACCGTATTTTGGGAGCGATTGGCACCACCGGCGTAAGATCCCCCCGTCCGCAATTCGGTCCCATCTAGGGTCACGATCCGAACTTGATAGTTGACTGTACGAGCCGCCTCACGCGCATGCTCCGTCGTGTCAAAGATGGCCGTTACTCCAAGCAAGTTTTGGAAAATCTGTTCAAAACGATTTCCATAAGTCACCAAGTCACTCGCAATTCCTAAAAATCCTGCACTGGCTTGAATCAATTCCAGATTCCGTGCGGATAGTTGACGGGCTTTGATGGTCGTTAGCGGAAGGAAAGTTGCCCGTCCCAAGCGATTGCGTTTTAAGAAATCGATCGCTCGCGTTGCAGCCTTTTCATCTTCGACAATGATCTGTTGGCTGCTAGCCCCCAGAGCAATTTCAAGCGCCGTCTGGTAGTCTTTTGAGAAACTCAAATTCTCACTAACAGCTCCACAGATGCCTCCTAGACGGTCCGCTTCTTGCAAGACGCTCTTGACACCTGCATAGAAGTTACTATGGTTCTTCTGAATGGCTTCCAAGCTATTGATCCGCGCTCGTTTGTTTTTGCTCTCATCCATCAAGTCAAACATGGCCGTTTGAGCCTCTTGATAGGCAGCTTTGGTTTGCTCTACTTTTACCAATTGATCTTGGTATTCTGCTAATAGGCCTTTGACCGTCGCTTGTGCCTGATCTAACTCCTCCAATTGTCGAACTTCTTTTTCCTTAGCAGCTTCAAAATTGGATTGCGCCTTGATCAAGTCCTCTTGACGATGGTTAGATTCTTGTAGGAGCGCTTGAATTCGGCTCTCAATGGCTGTCCGCTCATTAGATTTTTCGGCTTCTGTCTGTAAGAGCTCCACATACTGCTCACGTAGATGCTCAATGACTTGTTCCGGATCTTCTTCATAGTTGGCTAATTCTTTTTCCAACTCGTCTTGTTGCTGACGGTTCTCTATCAGTCTTTGTTGAAGAGTTGCTAGCGTCTCTTGTTTTTGAGACAGCTCTTTTTTCGCTTCTTCCAGACGGGCCAAAACAGCATCCAGTCGCTCTAGATTTTCTTTGCGACTATGGGCTGCCTGACTCGATTGCAGCTTAGCGACTTCGATTTGCTTTTCCAAATCGCTGATCAAACGAGTAACCTCTAGCAAGCTCGCCTGATCCTCAGCTAAGCTTTCATCCAACTGATGGCGGGCTTTCTTAATGCGCAAGTTATCCTCTTCCAAGACCTGACGACGTTGGTAATAAGAGGCCAACTGTTCTTGAATGGCTTTTTCTTCTTGATCAGCCTTTTCATAAAGGTCCTTTGTCAGATCGACTTGAGCGACCAAAACGTCCAGTAAGAGAACCTGGCGTTCTTGGTCTAATTCCAAGAAACGACGAGCAACCGTCGCTTGCTTTTCAAGAGGCTGGATCTGTCCTTCTAATTCATAGAGGATGTCCTCTAGACGGTCCAAATTCTCCTGGGTTTGGTTGAGTTTGGTCTCCGTTTCCTTGCGCCGCGTCTTAAATTTCAAGACACCAGCAGCTTCCTCAAAGATAGCCCGGCGTTCTTCCGGTTTGGAGTTAAAGATTTCCTCTACACGACCTTGGGAGATAATCGAGAAAGAATCCCGTCCCAATCCCGTATCCATGAACAAATCATGCACATCTCTGAGACGTACTTTCTTACCATCGATCTTGTACTCGCTGTCTCCCGAGCGATAAATATGGCGTTCGACCCGAATTTCTTTACCTGCCTGCTGGATAAAAGCATCCTGGTTATCTAAGACAACTGTGACACAAGCATAATTCAGCGGTTTACGCGATTCTGTCCCTGCAAAGATGACATCGGGCATCTTGCCCCCACGTAGACTCTTGACACTGGATTCACCCAAGGCCCAACGCAAGCTCTCTGTGATATTTGATTTTCCAGATCCATTAGGCCCTACAACGGCAGTAACCCCTTTGTCAAATACGACCTTGGTCTTATCCGCAAAGGATTTGAAGCCTTGGATTTCAATCTCTTTTAGATACATGAGCCATCATTCCTCGTTTCAACTGCATTGCGGGCTGCTTCCTGTTCCGCTAATTTCTTGGAGCGACCATGACCGTGTCCTAGGGTTTTGCCGTTCACGAACACTTCCACTTCAAACTCCTTTGCATGAGCGGGACCAGACTCATTTACCACTTGGTACTGAATTTCCACATCCCCGTGAACCTGCAACAGTTCTTGCAAACGGGTCTTGTAGTCAATAACTTGGGAAAATTGACCCGTTTCAACCTTAGGAATCATGACCTGATAGACAAAGCGCTTGACTGCTTCCACTCCTTGATCCAGTAAAAGAGCACCTAAAAAGGCTTCAAATAAATCGCCAAGAATCGTATCGCGGTCTCGACCACCAGATTTTTCTTCGCCTTTGCCTAGTTTGATATAACGATCAAATTGACAATCTCGAGAAAAACCAGCCAGACTTTCTTCACGGACAATCATGGAACGGAATTTAGACAAATCTCCCTCAGGTCTGTTTGGGTGTTCCTTATACAAATATTCGGAAATAACTAATTGAAGAACAGCGTCTCCTAAAAATTCCAAACGTTCGTTATGTGAAATTTTTAAGAGGCGGTGCTCATTGGCATAAGACGTGTGTGTAAAAGCTGTATCTAATAAACTGCTATCTGAAAAAACGATCTGAAACCGTTCCGATAACAGGGCTTGTAATTTCTCCATAGGAAGCCTACTTTCTAATAAATTCATACCTTTAAGTATACCAAAAAAGAAGCACGAACGCACTTCTTTTTCTAGTTCTAGTGCCTGATTTCTCCATTTTTACTCAGGATGTTCTTCTGTTGGTTTTTCAGGCTTATTGGGGATCACTTTTAAGAGATAAAAGGTGATAAAAATCGTCAAAGCTCCTAAAGCAAGCTTCACCCAAATAATCGGGGCCAGATAGATGGAAATGCCCATCAGAATGTAGATCTGAAGAAGGATCCATTTTTTCCGTTCTTTGGCAATCGATTTGGTCTCTCGGTAATCCGCTACATAGGTTTGATAAAGCTTGGTTTGGTAAAGCCAAGTTTCAAAGCGTTTGGAACTTTTAGCAAAGCAAGCCATCGACAGTAATAAAAAGGGGGTTGTCGGTAAAATTGGCAAAGGAATCCCAATAATTCCTAGTCCCAATGATATAAAACCAATCGTAAGATAAACAAGGCGCATTTTCTTCTCCTTTGTATGTTTCTTGTTTGTTAAAAGTCAGTTCATAGTTGACTCACTATCTTTTGCTATTCCTTTTCTCAATTTTTAAAAAAAAGCAACTAACACCACAGCATAGACTAGAATAAGCAAGATTCCATAAAGGATTCCTGCCCATTTATAATAGCGATTCACACCACAATAACGCTCCACATAAGCTCTACTTGGTTTTTCAGGATCATACCAAACCGTCATTGAAGAGCAAAGTGGAAATTGGGTCTGAAGGGCTGTATTGAAAGAAACAAATGAATTTCGATAAAAGGTAATCGAATTGGCTAACATATCTTCTCTAGTATAGATGTTTGGCACATTTCTAGGTCCCCATGGAGTAGAGATCGTTTTTACCAGAAAATAACGAAAAGATTTTTTATAAGCCACGCCATTTACCTCATATTCAACAATCGGAGGATTTCCCCCTCTAAAGCGATTATAGCCCACAATAGTTCCTTTGATGGATGATGTAGCAAGCCGAACCATCTTTTTATCACGGAAATAAAGATAAAAATAAGTACCACTCAAAAAAACTAAGGCTAAAAAGATAACTATAGTTGAGAGCCAAAACAGTAGCATTTTAGTTGACATTTATTTCTCCCCCAAATTTGATTGGTAGTACTCTAAAAACTCTTCTTCATTTTGAACTATATGTTCTTTCCCATCTTTCGAACTACTCTCGGGAATGGTAAGATTCTTAAAGATGTTTTCACCTTTTGGAACAACCAATTTCAAAAAAGAGATTTTTAAACGAACGTCTTCTGTTCCAAGGAAATACAATTCAGATAGCGAACCTTTACTCAATATATCATATACTTTTGGAT
>CABSQC010000049.1 GCA_902479835.1 uncultured Streptococcus sp.
GATTAAATCTGCTGATGAGATCCAAAAGATGTTGGTTGCCGGTCAATACGCAGATAAGGCTGTCAATATGGGGTTTGACGCCATCTCACTGGATAAAACCGAAACGGATATCGTTGCAGAAATCGACTTTGGCATCAAACGCTTGGGCTATGAAATGAGCTTTGAAACTATGGTCTTGACGGGGAATAATGCAGCTAACCCACACGGAATTCCTGGAAGCAATAAAGTCGAAAACAATGCTCTCTTGCTCTTTGACCTTGGCTGTATGGTCAATGGTTATGCATCAGATATGACCCGTACCGTCGCGGTTGGAAAACCGGATGATTTCAAAAAAGAAATCTACCACTTGACGTTAGAAGCTCAACAAGCAGCCATCGATATGATCAAACCTGGTGTAACCGCACATGACGTTGACCGTGCTGCACGGAGCGTCATCGAAAAAGCTGGCTATGGTGAATACTTCAACCACCGCCTTGGACACGGTATCGGTATGGATGTGCATGAATTCCCTTCTATTATGGAAGGAAATGACCTGGTGCTTGAAGAAGGCATGTGCTTCTCAGTCGAACCAGGAATCTATATCCCAGGTAAAGTCGGTGTCCGTATCGAAGACTGCGGCTATGTCACAAAAGACGGCTTTGGACTCTTTACAGAAACCAGCAAAGACTTGCTTTACTTTGACTAATCCTTTTGTAGATCCAAGTCGCAGCAAACAGAATGTTTCGTCAATAAATATAAAAAATGAGGCTGGGACAAAAGTCCTAGCCTCTTAATTGTCTTTGGATTGTCGAGCAAGACGCAGTGGTTGAGTGGGCTCTACTACGCTGATTTCATCAGCTTTTACAGCCTTACTCAACTGTGCAGAGGTGGGACGACGAAATCGAATTCTAACGAATTACCGATTTCTGTCCCACTCTCATTTTTCTTATGAAACCGATTCGAGATCCATTCTTTTCTGCGCGTCTTCTACGACTTCTTTTAGGCTGGTTTGAGCCATCTCTTTTTCCATAGCAGTCTGAATGTCTTCGAGCTTCCCATCTAAGACATGGTGGATATTGTGACCTATTGGACAATTTGGATTGGATTTTTCATGGAAACCAAATAATTGGCCTGTCGAACCTAAGCATTCGACCGCTTGATAGATATCCAGCAGACTGATCTCATCGGCTGCTTTAGCGAGTTCAGCTCCTCCTGTCCCACGCGCCACATGGATCAATCCCGCTTTCTTTAACTGAGACAAGGTCTTGCGAATAATAACAGGGTTGACACCAACACTTCCTGCCAAAAAATCACTGGTTACTTTGGTTTTTTCCCCTTGTAGAGCTATCATGATCAAGACATGAGTCCCAATGGTAAAGCGACTCGAAATTTGCATGTCTTTACTCCTTTCTGCCTGTTCTGAAAGTGGCATCCATTGAACGATTGTCAACAGATGACTCTTACTACACTTATTATACTAGTTTTTGTTGTAATGTCAATAGTTACACTATTGAAAAAAGTCCTCTAACCAAGCATCGATTTCTCGATCATGACCTTCTCTCTGCTCAATTTCATGAAGGAGCTCATGATTGTGGGTATGATGAATGCCATTGACCAAACTTTCATAATACACTTGGTAATAAGGAAGATGGAGGTCTTTTGCCAGTTGCAGTTCTTTTTGGACATCATAGTCCACCCGTCTAAAATCTACATCTTTTAACCCCATTTGATCAAATTCAAGAATGGCATACATGGCCCGAAGATCCTTGCGAAGATTCTTTTCCAAAAAGAAAGGTTGACCGATCGACCCAGGATTGATGATCAGTTCTCCTCCTGTTCCGTAGCGAAAAAACTGCTGATGGATGTGGCCATAGACTGCAATATCACAAGACGGGTTTGTCACCAAGCGATCAAAATCCTTCTGCTCACCAATGTGGATCAATTCCCGACCCCAATTCTTATCAGGTAAGTGGTGGGTAATGCCGATCTTTAAACCGGCGATTTCTCTATGGACCTGCATGGGCATTTCCTGCATGGCTTCAATTTCCTGAGGCGTGATTTCTTCAAGAATATATTGACACTGGCGCATAAGGTAGCGATGACTTGGTCTAGTCTCATCCAACATCCCCCTCATGGCGCGCCAAAGACTATCTTCCCAGTTTCCAAGGACTTTCACCGTAATAGGAAGCTCCTCTAACAGCTCCAAAAGAGCGCGTCTGCCTGTTCCAGGCATCAAACTATCACCCAAGAGCCAATATTCATCCACCTTGGCTTTTCGACTATCCTCTAGGACAGCTTCCAAAGCTGTCGTATTTCCATGAATATCTGAAAGTAAAGCAATTTTAGTCATGATCTTCTCCTACTCTCCATTATAACAAAGAGAAGAAAAACTTCCACCCTGAGGTGAAGGTTTTATAAACATTCGTTGCTGGTGAAATGAAAAATAAGACTAGAGGGCTCATTTTGTCGCTATCAGCTACGGGCTTTGTATTTTATAAACGAACACGCCTACAACTCTTTGGAAAAAGATAAATCCAACTAGAAGCGGACGCTTCGTCGTTGGATTTCCTATTTTCCTTTGAGTTGCTTAACGGCTTTGTATCTTAATCTACTGATTTGAGGGCTTCGAGCATATCTACTTTTCGGAGATAATGGTCAACATAAATTCCTAACAAGACCAAAAGAAGGATCAGTCCTCCAACAGGGAAGAGGAAAACACCAAGTCCTACTTTGGGGTAAAAGAGAATGGCATCTGGTGCAATCATGGCAATAAGAAATTGATGAAGATAATAGCCACCCACTAATCCCATGAGGATCCCTATGATAGACAATAAGATGGTTTCGCGGTAAATATAGAGTGTCACTTCCTTATTATGGAATCCCAAGACCTTGATGGTCGATAATTCCCGGATCCGTTCTGCCACATTGATATTGGTTAAATTATACAAAATCACGATAGCTAACAAAACCGATACGACTACTAGAATCATCATAGTGGTATCCAACGATTTGGCAACTGAGTTAAAGAGGGAAATCATCGAAGCGTTCTGACTAACTGCCTTCACAGCTGCAAGTGCCATCATGTCCCGACTAACTGCTTGCACTTGTTGTGTGGATGAATTTCGCAGCTGTACCAAATAGCTATTTGCTGAAGTCCGCTCTCCGTAGATTTTTTGGTAACTTGCCTGATCCATATAGATAAAATGGCCGACATAATTTTCAGTGATTCCTGCCACCTTAAAAGAGTGACCATCTAGGGTCAGTCGATCCCCAACTGTAACCTGGGCTAGTTGTGCTAGTTTGCTACTGATGATAACCCCTTTCTTTAGAGACAAGGATTCCCCTTGCTTGAAAGAACGCAGGCTGACAAAGGGAGAAAAATCTGCACAATCCGTAACCAACATCGTAACGGTCTGCTTGTCGTGTCCATTTTTTAAAGAAGCTTCAATGACCTTACTATAGATAGCTCGATAATCCTTGATGTCTGATTTTGCCAGACGATTGGTTAGTTCTTTGCTTTCTTGGTAGGAGGCATTCGTTTTTTTGGCTACAATCAACTCATAAGATAGGATCTCTTGAAATTGGCGTTTGGAAACACTTCCTACAGAAGATTGAATCCCTAGCCCTGCAAAGAGAAGAGCAACAGAACCCGCCACTCCAAAAATGGTCATCAGCATCCGTAGTTTGTAACGGAAGAGATTGCGAGCAGTAACCTTGTGCGTGAAATTCAGACGTTTCCAAATAAAATGGATACGCTCCAGAAAAATTTTCGAACCGGATACCGGTGGCTTGGGCAGTAATAAAAGATTGGCTTCTTCTTTTAATTCCTTACGAGCAACCCAGTAAGCTGGAAGCACACTCGCGACGAAAGACAGTCCAAGAGCAATCAGAGTTATATCCCTATAAAAATACTCTCTGCTCTCTCCTATAACCATCCCTTGCGTAATAATATTGGAGATGATTCCCGATAGGAAATAATGCCCCAACAAGCTTCCTAGAAGGGTTCCAATCGTACCAGCAAAGAAACCATAGAGGACAAATTTGAGAATGATGTCCTTGGTACGATAGCCCAGTGCCTTAAAAATACCTGCATTGGTTCGCTCTTCATCAACAAAGCGTGTCATCGTGGTAAAGGTCACCATGGCTGCTACCAGATAAAGAACGACCGGAAAAATATTTCCGACAGCAGAGATACTGCTACTAGCATTGCTATACATCAGGTAACCTTGTCCGCCCGGCATGGTCTTGCGATCATAAACATGATAAGTTGGAATTTCCAGCTGATCTCGCTCGGTTTGGGCTTTTTTTAGCTCCTCCTCTTTTTTTGCAAGCTCCGTTTCACCTTCGGTCCAGTCCTTCTTTTTCTGATCTAGTTGTTCTTTAGCTTGATGGCTTTTTTCTTGGCTGGCTAGGTGCTCTTTAGCTGGCAGAAATGGAGCTAGTTTACTGAGCTGCGTCTCCTGCAAGTCTAATTGCTTTTGAGCCTGATCGATCTGATTCTTGGCTGACTGGAGTGTTTCCTTGGCACGACTGAGTTCTTTCTGGCCTTTTTGGATCTGCCCATCCGCCTCCTTCTTGAGTCTTTGATAGCGAGCCTTTCCATTGTCTTTCAGAAGCTTTTCTAACTCTTCTTGGTGATCTTCTAGCCGTTTTTGGTAGGCCTGCGAAAAAGAATCAAAAGATCTCAGATCATCAAACTGGATACGCGCCATCACAGGGAGTTTGCTAGTGAAGACTTCTTTTGAAACCAGAGCATAGGCATCCAGATTCCCACTGCCACTCATGGCAGTGCCTAAATTTTTTTGAGACCACAGCTCAGAGGATTGAACAAAGCCAACAATGGTGAATTGCTTTTGCTTTAAACTAGACCTAGTTCCCGCCTTTTCTTCAAGTGTGAGGGTATCCCCTAATCGATAACGATCCTCCCAAAAACTCGCTAGGGCCAATTCCCCTTCTTTTTTGGGCAGACGCCCCTTGGTCACACGAAAAGAAGAGAGACTCTTTGGGGGAGAAAAAAGTCGGATTGCCTTTCCTGTTCCTTTCATCGTCAGATCCAGCAGTGAACCAAATTCGACACGCGTCCCTTTGAGTCCTAAAAGCTCTTCTTGATCTGCCTGGTCTAATCCCAAGTCCCCCATGACGGCAAGATCCAGCATCTTTTGTTGCTGAATAAACTGGTTAGCCGTTCGGTGCATATTTGGGGTGGTCACCTTTAAGCCTACCAAGGCCAAGCTTCCCAACAACATCAAGGTTAAGATGGAGAGAAAGCGTCCTTTTGAATGTGTAAAAGAACCAATTAGATCCTTCCAATAGACTTTTCGTTTCATGCTACCACCTCTTCTAATACTCTAGTGTAGCAATATCTTGAGGAAGCTCATTGATTTCTACTGACTTGACCTTGGCATCATGCATGCGAATCACACGGTCTGCAATCGGAGCTAGAGCCCCATTATGGGTTACGATGATGACCGTCGCTCCCTTTTTTCGAGACATATCCTGTAAAATCCCCAATACTTGCTTACCCGTCTGGTAATCCAAGGCTCCCGTCGGCTCATCACAAAGGAGAATTTTAGGGTTTTTAGCCACTGCCCGAGCAATCGCCACCCGTTGTTGCTCTCCCCCTGACAATTGGGCAGGAAAATTATCAAGACGATTGCCAAGTCCTACTTCTTTTAAAACAGCTTCCGGATCTAGAGCATCAGAAACAATTTCTGAAGCCAATTCGACATTTTCCTTGGCTGTCAGATTGGCTACTAAATTATAAAATTGAAAGACAAAACCAACATCATCTCGTCGATAATTGGTTCGTTGATGAGCATTGAGCTTTGCAATATCCACCCCATCAATCAGAACCTGACCCTCGTCATTGGTGTCCATCCCTCCTAAGATATTGAGAACCGTTGATTTTCCAGCTCCTGAAGCTCCTAAAATAATGACCAACTCACCTTTTTCAATCTCAAAGGAAACATCCTGGTTAGCGAAAATTTCTGTTTCTCCACTCGTATAGCGCTTGTAACAATGCTGCATTTCAATGTAGGCCATTTCCTCTCCTCCCTCCTACTTCCTATCTATATTATAGTCCTTTTCGAATAGATTACAAAGAAATCGAGGCATCAACAATAGTAATTCTTCCTCATTATCATGAACTATCATAAATTTTATGCTATAATGGAGACAAATTGATTTATTCTTAGAAAGAAGGCTCATCGTGAGTTTACAACAGTTTGAAAGGAAATCACTTCAAGAAATTAACCAGTCTATTGACGTGCCAAAAGGCATCCCCTTTTGGAAGACTCTTCTACTCTTTTCAGGACCAGGAAGTCTGGTAGCTGTCGGTTATATGGATCCGGGAAACTGGATTACCAGTGTGGTTGGAGGGGCACAATACCGCTACCTCCTCTTATCAGTGGTTCTTCTCTCGTCTTTAATCGCCATGCAGTTGCAACAAATGGCTGGTAAACTAGGGATTGTCCATCGTAAGGACCTGGCCCAAACAACCGCCCATCACTTGCCAAAATGGCTTCGCTATACCCTTTGGATTGTGATCGAACTTGCCTTGATGGCGACAGATTTAGCGGAAGTCATCGGCTCAGGGATTGCCCTCCACCTCCTCTTTGGTTGGCCTTTGCTCTTTTCCATTCTGATCACCATCTTTGATGTCTTCCTCTTATTGGGCCTTATGCATCTAGGATTCCGAAAGATCGAGGCCATCGTATCAACCCTGATCCTCACAATCCTTGCGATTTTTGGTTATCTCGTCTTTCTTTCGAAGCCAGATATCGGGGGAATCTTCGCTGGCTTCCTCCCTCAAAAAGAGGTGCTGGGAATTGGGCTTCCAAAAGGAAATGAAGCCTTGACCTTGGCACTTGGAATCATCGGAGCAACGGTGATGCCCCACAACCTCTATCTCCACTCTTCCATTTCGCAAACGCGAAAGGTCGATTACAAAGATCCAGCAGATGTTAAGCGAGCAGTGCGCTTTATGACCTGGGATTCAAATATTGAATTGAGTTTGGCTTTTGTCGTCAACTCCCTCCTCTTGATTCTTGGAGCGGCCCTCTTCTTCGGACACGGAGATAAGATTGGTGCTTTCTCTAGCATGTACAATGCCCTCAAGGATAACCATATTGCTGGTGCCATCGCTAGTCCTTTCTTGTCCACCCTCTTTGCCATCGCTTTGTTAGCTAGTGGTCAAAATTCAACCATTACTGGGACCCTAACCGGTCAAATCGTTATGGAAGGTTTCTTGAGATTCCGCCTGCCACAATGGGTCGTTCGTCTCATGACTCGGATCATTGCCCTTCTTCCTGTCATCATCGTTGCGATCTTATTTGGAGATCAGGAACATGTCCTTGATGACCTTCTGGTTTATTCTCAAGTCTTCCTATCAGCGGCTCTTCCATTCTCCATCTTCCCTCTGGTTTATTTCACCTCCAACAAGGAAATCATGGGAGAGCATGTCAATGCGAAATGGAATACTTTCTTAGGCTATCTCGTTGCGATTGTCTTAACTATATTAAATTTCAATTTGATCGTGACAACTTTTATCAAATAAAGAGAGAGTGGGACAGAAATCGGTAATTCGTTAGAATTCGATTTCGTCGTCCCACCTCCGCACAGTTGAGTAGGGCTGTAA
>CABSQC010000050.1 GCA_902479835.1 uncultured Streptococcus sp.
TTCAAATCCCGTCCTTTCCTTACGATGCAAATAAGCCATAGGTTATAACCTATGGCTTTTCTGTTATTTTATTCCTGCTTCTAGAAGGCCATCTGCTAAGCGGGCGAAGTCTTCTAAACTAAGAGCTTCTCCTCGTACAGATGGTTGCAAACCGGCTGCTTGGATCCCTACTTCTAGTTTGGCTTTGATTTCTTCGGTCTTGCCAAAGCGACTAGTCAAGTTGTTCCAAAGTGTTTTGCGGCGGTGGACAAAGCTAGCCTTGCTGACAGAGAAGAAGAAATCTTCATCTTTGACGGCTACTGCCGGTTCTTCTCGACGCACCATCTTGAGGATGGCAGAGTCAACGTTTGGTGCAGGTACAAAAACAGTACGTGGCACAATAAAGGCTACCTTAGCCGTCATATAGTATTGGACTGCAATGGACAAAGATCCGTAAGCCTTGGTGTTGGGCTCAGCTGAAATACGGTCGGCGACCTCTTTTTGCATCATGACCACAAATTCTTGGAAAGGAATTTTAGACTCAATCAAGTGCATGAGGATGGGAGTCGTGATGTAGTATGGAAGGTTGGCTACTACCTTAATTGGAAGCTCTGGATTTTTAAACTCTGCGATGTACTGGTTGAGATCCACCTTGAGAATGTCTTGGTTGACAACCGTCACATTATCAAAATCACGCAAGGTATCCGCTAAGATGGGAACTAAGCGGTCATCAATCTCAAAGGCCATCACTTCTGCCGCATTTTCTGCCAGAAACTCTGTCAAAGCACCGATTCCGGGACCGATTTCGATGACATTGACTTGCTTATCAATCTCTGCTGTATCCACAATTTTTTGAAGGATGTTGGTATCGGTCAAGAAGTTTTGACCGAAGGATTTTTTAAAGGTAAATCCGTGACGCTCCAGCACTGCCTTGGTCACGCTATAATCTGCAATTCTCATTTT
Source organism: uncultured Streptococcus sp. (assembly GCA_902479835.1). Lineage (GTDB taxonomy): Bacteria > Bacillota > Bacilli > Lactobacillales > Streptococcaceae > Streptococcus. The sequence continues at coordinate 943 of CABSQC010000050.1, forward strand.
TTCTCTTTTCTAATCAGTTTAGGGGTAAAGGATCCCCTCTACTTCCGTCTTAATAACTGGCCATCGCCTCTTCGACTTGGGCCAAACAAATTCCAAACAACTCCAAGCGTTTGATCAATTGCTTGCCATTGCAGTAGCCGATGCGCAAGGCCTCGCCTAGATATTCCCGTCGTTTGCGACTATCGCTTCCCATCAACAGTCCAAGACGCATCAAGTCGGTCTTTGTGATATCAAAGAACGTCTCATCTTCATAGGAGCCTACGAGTCCAGCTAGGGCCTTTTCTAAGTCTTCAAAGCTAGCATGCTCCACTCCCAAGGAACGCCCCTTGGTCTTGGACTTGGGTACTGCTTCGCCTCGATTTAAAAAGGCATGTTTGGCCTGGGGCACCTCTTGCATGATGATCTTGCGAATGCGCTCGCCATTGTAATCTGGATCGGTAAAAACAATGACCCCACGCAACTCTTGCAAGGTAGCAATTCGTTCGAGATCATCTTGATCGATCGCAGAGCCTCGTGTCTCATAGGTATCCACCTCATAAAAACGACGGAGATTGGCTGTGTCGTCCTTGCCCTCCACGACAATCACTTCTGGTATTTTTCTTTTCTCAGTCAAGGCCAAATACCTTTCTTGCATTGTCATAGGTTGCCTGAGCCACTTCTTCTGTTGTTAAGCCACGTAGTTCTGCAATGAAGTCTACTACATAACGTGTGTAGGCTGTTTTATTTTCCCGACCACGTTTGGGAACTGGTGCCAGATAAGGGGCGTCTGTTTCAACCAAGATCTTATCGAGCGGCAGGCCAGCTGCTGCTTCTTGGACATCTGTGGCTTTCTTAAACGTCACCACTCCAGAAAAAGAGATCATCATTCCCAGATCCATGAAGCGTTTAGCTTCTTCTAAACTTCCTGAGAAGGAATGCATGATCCCACCGCGAGGCCCGACTCCTTCACTCTTGATGATGGCATAGGTATCTTCAAGAGCATCACGCGTATGCACTACAAAAGGCAAGCCCAAGTCCTTAGACAATTGGATCTGACGGCGAAAGACCTTCTCTTGAACTTCCTTAGGTGCTGTCATCCAGTGGTAATCCAGACCAATTTCTCCGAGTGCAACGACCTTGGGATGTTTCAATTGTTCAAGTAAATAGGCCTCCACTTCAGGACTATAATCGCCCGCCTCAGTGGGGTGCCAACCAAGCGTGAGATAGAGTTCTGGGTGCTGGTCTGTCAAGGCTATTCCTCGCTCAATCGTCGGTTTGTCAAAACCAACGATATTGTGGGCTACAACACCCATTTCCTTGGCCAAGTCGAGCTCTTCTTGTTCTTTTCCTGCGAATTCTTCCACATTGAGATGGGTGTGGGTATCAAAAATCTGCATGATCTTCCTTTTCTTCCGAGTTTTTCTTCTTTCTATTATAGCAGAAAGCGCCTCTAAATTCACTTTTGGATAAAACAAAAACCAGTAGTCTCGAGTTTCTACTGGTTTTTAGCTTTTTATCTGAATTAGGCAGCCAAAACTTTGCGTCCTTTACGACGACGAGCTGCCAATACGCGACGACCATTTTTAGTTGCCATACGGTGACGGAAACCATGTTTGCGCGCACGACGAAGTTTACTTGGTTGATAAGTACGTTTCACGATGAATACCTCCTCATAGATTTTGTATTCGTTTAGCCGGCTAGTTGTGATCAGTTACTAAACATACTTTACTATTCTATCGGATTCGACTCTATTTGTCAATAGCTATGGCAAAATTGTTGCAAATACAGGTCGGAGAACACCTTTCTACACCTGACGGGTTGCCAAATAATAGGGTTCCAGAGCCACCAGCGCCTCTTGCAACTGATCCAAGATAGCTTCAAGAGAACCTTCCTCAACTAAAGAAACATCGTATTTGACGAGAACCTTACGAACCACCCCATCTGCTACTGCTTGTAACAGATCATGGCGATTCTTTTCTGTTCCCTCGATCCTTCGACTTTCTCCATCTTCTTGAGCAAGGTAATAGACTGGTTGAGAGATGAGAAGAGTGAGAACCTTGTGTTGCTTTGGAAGGCTCTGATCATCTTTTTTTCGCTCGATAAAGCTCACCTCTAAGGAAACTCCAAAATCAGCTGCATCTCCATAGAGTCTCAAGGCAAACATGGGCTCTGCCATCGTTCCTTCTCCTTTTAGATAGGCCCAAAAATGAGGACGCAAGACTTGAGCCTGGTTCATCCACTGGCTGGTCCGATCTTGCTCCAAATAGGGGTGACGCTGCTGAAAGGTTGAGACTAAATCCGTAAATTCCTTACGAGCTGCTTGCCCCATTGCGCGGTACTGTTCCATCTCTGGGGCTAGCACTCCTGCCTTCGCTGGTGCTTGGTATTTGATTCCTTGAAGCTTTAAAAACTCTCGAATCGCTGCAAATGCCATCTGTTTCCTTTCTAAACCCAATAAAAAAGAGAGAGAGGCTCAATCCTATCTCTCCCTCATGAGAAATAATCGCTAGATTATCCTTCGATGTCTACCACCACGTAACGATTTGGTTCTTCACCTTCAGAGTAGCTAGTGACCCCTTCCATCTTAGAGACGATACGGTGAATGATTTTCCGTTCACTGTTTGACATTGGATCTGTCTGTTGGGCTTGCCCGTCTTCAAGGGCACGCGTTGCCAACTTCTGAGCATAGCTTTGAAGAACTTCCGCCCGGTGTTCTACATAGTCATTAACATTAATGGTAATGTAAAAATTCTTTGAGTAGCGGTTATAAAGATAGTTTTGTGCCAAGAGTTGAAGAGCCTTCAAGACTTTTCCATGGTAGCCGATGACACGTCCTGGCTCATTGGTATCAATTTGCATATTGACCGTACGGCGGTTGTGACTACTTGAGATGGTCGCATCCACATCCATTTCATCGATTACTGTTTGAACATAGGCTGTCACATCTGTGACGACTTCTTCGATATTGTAGTTTTCCTCTACTTCGATACCAAGGTTTGAGAAATCAGACTCATTTGATTCTTTTGCTACTGGTTCTTTGACTTTCTCAAGGATATGTTCATGCCCTTTTTCTTCAAGAACGGTATCTGCTTCTTTGTCATGTTTGAGGATTTCTGTCTTGATTTCTTCAGAGACAACTTCTCCTTCTTCTTCGACCTTTTTGATCGCTGCAACGACGCGTCCGAGATCGACCGTTGCTTCGCTCACCGTCTTAACCGGCTCGTTTTGCGCATTGATCTCATCTGGGACACCTTTGACGGCTTTTTGATTGGCTTTCACAACCGTTGTTTCTGCAATCGGCTCAATCTCAACCTGGGCTGGTTTTTTCCCAAACAAGCCAAGAAAACCTTTCTTCTCACGCGCTACAACTGTAATGTGTGCCTTCATACGGGGAATATCTAAATCGTTCAGGCCTTTTTGAATGGCTTCTTCAACAGTTGCTCCAGTATATAGGACCATATGTCCACCTCTTTCTTATTTTTTCTTTTTCTGTGCTTTGTTTAGGGCACGGCGTTTTTGTTTTTCCATGTCTCGCGAAGCTTGCTCTTTTGCTTCACGCTCTGCAATAATCTTGAAGGGGTTGTTCAAGAGATAGGTCTGTCCGACTTGATAAGCATTGGAAGTCACCCAGTAGAGTGCGACTCCGCTGGCTGAGAACAAGGCAAAGAAGAAGATCATCACAGGCATCACATACATCATGGTTGTTGCACTACCATTGCGCTCTGGCATGGCTTTATTGGTCAACCAACTACTGAAAAATGTGAAGAGAGCTGCAAGGACCGGCAAGATGTAAGTCGGGTCGATCGCGCCAAGGTCCAACCAAAGGAAGTGACCGACTTTAAGGAATTCTACACGGCTCAGCGCTTGGAATAAGGCCATCAAAACCGGCATCTGAATCAAGAGAGGAAGAAAGGCTGAAGATGTTTTGACGCCTTTTTCCTTATAAAGGGCCCGCATCTCTTCAGAAAGCTTGGTCCGACTATCTAGATCCTTTCCAGGATACTTGGCTTGCAATTCCTTGAGTAGGGGTTGAATTTCCTGCATCTTGCGGGTTGAATTCATTTGATACTGGAAGAGGGGCAAGAGGACCGTCCGAATCACAATGGTGAAGACGATAATCCCCACACCGATACTTCCTCCAAAGGACAAGAAGCGGATGGCTTCTGCAAAGAAGTAGACGAAGCGTTCCCAACCACCTGTCGACTGAGCTGTCACTTGAGAGGTCCCACAAGCCGTCAAGACCAATAAGGCCGCTCCTAATAATCCAGTTAACTTCAGTTTCTTTTTCACATTATTCCCTTTCTTGGTAGACATGCGCTAATTTTAAGACATGTACAAGATTTTTCTCTACTTGATGAAAGTCGAGCTCCTCCACTCCTTTACGAGCAATGACAACAAAATCATCGGTCGTAAGGAAGGCTTGGTGTTTGATCAAAACATGGCGAATCAAACGTTTGATGCGATTTCTGGTCACAGCATTTCCCAGTTTCTTACTAACAGACAGGCCGACTCGAAAATGCGGTTGGTCCTTGCGCAAGCGGTAAACAACGAATTTCCGATTGGCAACATTTTGACCACTTTTAAAAATAGCATTAAAATCTTTGTCACGTTTGACGCGGTAGCTTTTTTTCAAACCTCAACTCCCTCTTTTAAATTTATTCTATTATACCATATTTTCAAAAAAAACCAATCTCACTCAGGAAATCGGTTGCTACTTAAATACAGATAAAAGTAAAGGCAAGGTGTAGTAGAGATTGAGCAAGATATGAGCTAAAATTGGAGAAAGGAGCGTCTTACTCCGATAATACAGGATCCCAAAAATCACACTCGGCAGGAGATAGATGATAGAAGCTCCTAGCGAAAAGGGAGTGTGGAGAAAATGTAGGCCACTGTAGATGAGGGCTGGAAGCCAAATCTCAGCATAGAGTTTCCAGCCTTTGAAGTAGGCATTCACCAAGGCTCCACGAAAGATCAGCTCTTCTGTCACCGGCCGGATAATGACCATTGCGATCACCAGGATGAGCACCCCTGTAGAACTTATTTCCCGAGGAAAGAGACTCAAAACGGCTGCCCGTCCTTGAACAAAACCACTGATGAAGTAGTCCAACCAGTAGACCAAACAGGCTGCAAAAACGGCTTCTATCAAAGCTTGAAGAGGGTTCTTTCCCAGCTTAAACTGCGCTTTTTTAGAAAAACGGTAAACCAAAAATCCTGTAAAGACTGCATAGAGGCCTTCTAGGCCAAATAAGGTCCAATAATAGCTATTGGCGCTTGCTACACTATTGGAGACATACTGGGCCAAAGGGCGGAATTGTGGCCGAACATAAAAGTAAAACAAGAGCAGAAAGAGGGGATAAAGCAGTGAGAGCTTTCCTTTGATGAATTTCATAGAGACCTTTCTTATAGAGTATGACAAATCGTATAGTGCATCTTACCATAATCGCGTCCAGGAATCAATCATAAGGATGCCTACCCTCACTCTTTAAGAAAAGCTACATAACCTCCTAAAACAGCGACTAAAATCAAGAGACAAAGAAGAGTTTCCATCCATACAAGAACTGTCAAGAAGGGAAGTTGCAACAAGCCTTGGGCCATTTTTAAAGAGGTCGCTGTGATGACCGTTGGAAAGGTAAGAGCTGAAAAAGCGGGTTGAAAACCTTCTTTGATCATTCTTGGCAGGCGCGTCAAAACAAAGAAATAAAAACCTTGCGAGGCCACTACCATGATCAGTAAGAACCAGACAGGAAGGCTTGCTCCACCCACACGAACCAGAGCTGCTAACAGAAGGGAAAATGGAGCGCAATAGATGCCTTCTTGGCCCAACAGATGACTGGGTAAGGGAGACTGCTTCAAATCATGATAGATAAGGGGATAAAGAAGAAAGGTCAAACCAAAACCAATCACTAAAGCGAAATAAGCAATCCCCCTAATTCCCACAACGGGATAGGTCAAAGCTGCTACTGCAATGCCCACATAGAGAACGGTCCAACTGGGAGTGGCATTGGCTCTTGCTCGCGCTAGGACATGGGTCTTGGTAAAATAGAGAATTAAGCCCAGGTCCAAGAGAAAGGCAGACCACCAGACCAACTGTGATAGACCCCCAAAGGCGGGAAAGAGGCGCAAAAGATAGGTGGATAAAATCATTCCTGCCATGGGAAAAGTCGCCATCCCAGATAAAAGAGCTGGTTGTTGGAATTCTATCTTGGTTTCTTGCCAGCGAATCGCATGATAAACGACAAAGAAAAACCAGAAGAACAAACCTGTCAGACTAAAGGTGTGAGCAAGGAAGGGTAGCGAGTCTGCAAGAAGGTTTCCAGCGCCAACCAGTCCTAACAGACAGCCTGAAAATACTAAGGGGATCTTTTTCATCGGGAGCTCCAATCATGTTGTCGCTTTCAGTATACCATAAAAGAGAAGGAAGCAGGATAAAAAAAGAGAGTGGGACAGAAATCGGTAATTCGTTAGAATTCGATTTCATCGTCCCACCTCCGCACAGTTGAGTAGGGCTGTAAAAGCTGATGAAATCAGCGTAGTAGAGCCCACTCAACCACTGCGTCTTGCTCGACAATCCAAAAATAATTGAGAGGCTAGGAC
>CABSQC010000051.1 GCA_902479835.1 uncultured Streptococcus sp.
TAAGTGGGCTCTACTACGCTGATTTCATCAGCTTTTACAGCCCTACTCAACTGTGCGGAGGTGGGACGACGAAATCGAATTCTAACGAATTACCGATTTCTGTCCCACTCTCAAACACTGTTTCCGTATATCATAAACTTCTTGCCTTACGTGAATGTGGGCAGAGAAAATTTATGTCAGACACTTTATTCTTCCACTCTCACGGGCACCCGCCCCCAGATCTGTTCTGGCAATTGGGGATGCCCTAGTTGATACACCTGATCCGCTTGTTGGGTCAAACTGTCCCAAGGTTCCTTACCGATTCGGGTCACCAAGTCCACTTGACCTTTTAGTGACTTGAGGTGGGCTTGTCCCTTTGCGGAAAATCCTAAGACATGAATTGCATCGGGAAGAGCTTGATCCATCGCCCCTACCAAGATATAAGTCAAAATGCGGCGGACACGCGCCTTGGTATAGCGCTTGGTTGCCACTTTCTCCACCAAGTCTTCCACAGAACTCGCGCTTCGAATGCCCTCCTTTATCCGATTAGCCAACTCTTCATTGACTTGAAAAATCTGTGTCAGCTCCGGATGGGTTAGGATTTGATAACGGAGCAGTTGGTCATAATCCTCCCAAGATACCTTTGGAGCCGACTGAAAGAGTTGGCTATTGGGCATGAACTGATCCACAAAAGCGTGGTCCTCTTTATGAAGACGAAGGCTGGTGGCAGAAGCATAGGCTACTTCTTTTTCTTCTGAATGGTAGCCCGCACCCTGGCGCTGGACGGGCTTAAGCACAATCCCCTTCCCAGCACAAGCCTTGGCATAAGCCAGCCCTAGAATATGATTGGGAGTATCCCCTGTGAACTCCACTCCAGCAAAGGTTTCCCACATTTTTTGCGTTTTCTGTGGATAGGATAAATCGCCTGAAAGACTTCGCAGGAAAGCTTCCATTTCCGCTTCTTTCTCCGAATAAACAGTCGCAATCGCTTGGTAATCTAAGACCTCTTCTGTCCCAAAGGTCAATTGGTCGATTCCCAGACGGGACAAGATCCCCACCGCTCCCTTGGCAAAATGATCCGCCGACTGAACAGCCACGAGAAAGGGGAGCTCGACCACCAGGTCCGCTCCATTTTCCAAAGCCATCTGCGCGCGAATCCACTTGTCTACAATGGCAGGTTCGCCACGTTGAACAAAATTCCCAGACATGGCCACAATTTTCAGCCCTTCTGCCTGTTCCAGCAGGTACTTGTGCCCATTGTGAAAAGGATTAAATTCCGCAATAATTCCTGTAACTGTCATGCTGTCCTACTTCTGTGCTACAAAAAACCATCGTTTGCTGGTCTTTGTTGGCTCCTTATCTTCAAAGTCCGCGTACAATTTGAAAGATTTAAAGCCAGCCTGCTCCAGCAAAATGTCATAGGTTAAAACTTCATAGGTGCGTTCCTCATGGACTTCATCGTGCCGACTAAAGCTGCCATCCTCTTCTTGGACAAAGAAGGTCAGCTCATGGACGATCGAGTGAGGGGCCGCATCCTCATAGGTATCCCAGAGCATGGCAAAGTCTTCCGCATTTTCATGGTAAGAATAGCCCGGGAAAACCTCATCCGTCTGGTAGGTCGAATGGACATCAAAAATAAAGACTCCGTCTTCCTTAAGAGCATTGTAGACTTCTTTGAAGACATCTCCCACTTCCACCTCGTCCAGCATATAGCAGATGGAATCAGAGTAGCAGGTCACGAAATCATAAGCGCCTGCTTGTGACAGGTCCAGCATATTGCCCTCGATAAAATCAATATTTTGCTTGGCTGAAGCCGCTCTTTTTTCAGCAATTTTCAGCATATCAGCACTCAAGTCTAATCCTGTCACGTCAAAACCAGCTTGGGAAAAGCGGACAGACTGAATCCCTGTCCCACATGCCAATTCCAGTAATTTTTTCTTATCTTTTGTCTTTTGGAGATGGCGGAGGGAAAAATCCGTCCACAAATCATACAGACTGTCATCCATGACCGCATCATAGACAGCTGCAAACGTTTCATAAGTAGCCATATTCATGATACCAAGTCCGCCCGTAATCCGATAGAAAATTAGGAGCACGACGATGGAGCTAAGCTCCAAGGAGAGCTATCTATTTTCCGAGGATTACAGGACGGGTTCAAATCCTTTCTAAGATACAAAGAGCCTTAAAAGCATAGAGAAAATAGGAAACTTTCTGCCGTATCGTCAGATACAAAGGAAGTTACTCTTTTTCTCACAGCTTTTAGCTCGTGTTCAATTATCAAATTAACCAAACACGAGGCCCCATCCTTTCTTTCCATAGAATTTCAATTTAACCAACAAAACTCAGTTGCTACCAACTGAGTTTACCTGCTTATGCTAGGGCTGCTGAAAGATCGACAGCACTTGCTTCGTGCCATAGCTTTTCTAGGTTATAGTGGGCACGCATTTCTTCTGAGAAGACATGGACCACCACACTACCTAAGTCAAGAAGGACCCAACCTCCAGCTGAATCACCTTCGACGTGGCTAGTATTGCCACCAGCTTCAACGACCTTCTCACGAATATTCTCTGCGATAGCTTCCAACTGGCGGCTATTCATAGAGCTTGCGATAACAAAGTAATCTGTCACACTAGTCAAGCTTTGAACATCCAAAGCCACAATATCTTCTGCACGTTTTTCATCGGCAGCTTTAACAACAAGTTCAAGTAATTCTTTTTCTTTCATTTAGTCCTCTTTCTTTAAAAAATTGTTTTGTAATCTAAGACATCCGCAAAACGTTCTGCCCAAATATTTTCATAAAATTCATTAAGCGTTTCTGCCGGAATATCCTCTCCATCAAAGGTTGTGACAGCTCCTTCTGGAATGACCAGCTTGTAGCCGTATTCAAACCCCACTTTGACGGATGTATCGACACAATATTCTGTCTGCATGCCACACAGGACCAGTTGTTCAATCCCTTGTTGATCCAAGTATTCTATTAATCCTGTCTCTTTAAACATGCTATTGTATCGCTTCTGAAATACCTTTTCATTCTCCTGTCTATTCAACAGGGGCGATAACTGCCAATCTTCTGAAGTTAAAGCCTCTGGCGTTTCAATATGCTGTATGTAGATGATTTCAATCTGCTGTTTTCTTGCCTGATCTTGCAAATAAACAATCTTCTCTAAGAGCTTATCTGTCTCAAAACCTGTCTCCACGAGAATGTTTTGTACATCAATAATGATAAAAGCTGTTTTCACTCACTGCTCCTCTTTCAAATACTTCACAAAGGCGTTATAGGTTTCAAGGGTTTGGGGATAAATGGGCAATCCTTGGTGGGCCAGGTGTTCGACTGTGCGAGCCGTCTCATAGGCCACGGCACGATCCAAGGAGACTTGGGCAATGTCGCGCGCCTGATCTACCCCTGGAAAGGCCCGGTTGTGCTCAATGTAATCTGCCACATAGACAATCTTGTCTAAGGTCGACATCTGTCCACTCCCCACGGTGTGAATCTCAATACTGCGAAGAATGGCTGGATCTGTCAATCCGAGATCTTCTTGGATCTTATAAATCCCGACCATCCCATGCCAGACATTGTTGCCCCAGTTTTTTAATGATGGATCTAGCTCATAGCGATCAATCAAGTCCAAAAATTCCTGATCCGATAATTTCTTGGCATAGTCATGTAACAAACCTGCTAGACCAGCCTGCTCTTCATCAGCCCCATAGCGTTTAGCCAAGTCACGCGCAGCCTTCTCAACCCCTAAACAGTGGGTTAGCCGCTTTTCTGGCAGGATTTGACGCATTTTTTCAATTAAGACATCACGAGAAAAGCCAAGGTAGTTTTCATAGGTCATTATACAAACCTTCTTTCTTGATGTAGTCCAAGACTGGTTTTGGCAACATAAAATTCGGCGTCCGGCCTTTAGCAAGAAAATCGCGCACCATACTAGAGGAGATATCCATTAGGGGAACATCCACCCAGATCACCGGATAAGAAGTCCCCGCCTTATAGCGTGGTCGCTGGACCCCGACAAATTGCACAATCTCCACCAATTCATCGATGCGGTGCCATTTTGGTAAATAATCCACCATATCTGCACCAATAATGAAGTAATAATCTGTGTCTGGATCCCGTTCATTGAGCAAGAGCATGGTGTCGTAGGTATAGGAAATCCCTTTCCGCTCGAGTTCAATCGTCTCGATTTCCAGACCTTCAATACCTTCAATGGCTAATTCCAGCATCTTAAGGCGATGGTGCTCTGCAATCGTCCCCTTGGCATCGACATGCGGTGGCTCATACTCAGGCATCAAGAGCACCTTATCTAACCCTAATTGTTGGCGCACTTGATCCGCAACGACCAAATGGGCATTGTGGACCGGATTGAAATTCCCACCCAAAATACCAACTTGTTTGCGTTTCTTGTCTTTGATCTCTGGCTCTAACTCTACCTTGGTAAAGGGAGTCAATAGTTCAATTGCCATAGGTTTGCTCTCCTCAATATCTTAGATTTCTTTTACTTTGACTGAAATCTTCCGGTTTTCTTTTTTGCTTGATTGTTTATACAAGATGAGAATCCGACCAATTTTTTGAACCGTATCCACACCGATTTCTTCTTCCAAGATTTCTGCTACTTCGTGGATGTTTTCATCCGTATTTTGAAGAAGGGTCACCTTGATCAGTTCACGAGCATCTAGCGCTTGACGAACACTGGTTTTGATTTGGTCATTGAGCCCATTTTTCCCAATTTGGATAATAGGTTTGAGGCTGTGGGCTTGGCTATTGAGGAAAGCCCGTTGTTTGGATGTTAATGTCATGTTTTTACTTCCTTATTTTTTGATCGTTATTTTAAGTGGTGGGGACGGTCGGAACTAATTTTTCAAAGATCTCATCTTTGAAAAATGGATTTCCTTACCTCAAAATGGAGCCTTGGTCTCCATTTTTCCCTTGCCAATCTATCGATTGGCAACTACACCACGGCAATAACGATCTCTTTATGAGCTCACTTTGTTCGCTCTTCAGATATATTTTTTTCTGTTTTTTAAATAATAGCTTTGCGGGTAACGACGGCGACGCCTTCTGGTGCCCAGACAGCTACTTTGGCTTCTCCATTGACGCGGATCCAGCCGAGTCCTGAGATGACCAGGTCTGTCTTGTCCTTGATGGTAAACTCATGAGAAACCAAGGGCGGGAACTCTTCTTTTTCCTTGCTATTAGGGGGTGTTAATAGACCACCGACATGCTTGTCATAAAAGGCGGTCGCTCCTTCGAGCTTGGTTCGGTGAAGCTTGAGTTCGTTGTCAAAGAAGGCGGTGAAACCTTGCTTTTCTCCCTTGATAAAGTCAAAACGTCCCAGACCACCCAAGAAGAGGGTTTGCTCTGGATTGAGCTGATAGGTCTTGGGCTTGATTTCCTTTTTAGGGCTGACATACTTGAGGTTTTTCGCCGTCAAGTAGTGAGCCATCTGGTGGCGATGGATAATCCCAGGTGTATCGTAGATGTAGGATCCATCGTCCAGTGGGATTTCGATCTTGTCCAGTGTTGTCCCTGGGAAGCGAGAAGTTGTAATAATATCCTTATCCCCAGTGATTTCTTGGATAATCGCATTGATGAGGGTTGATTTCCCAACGTTGGTCACACCAACCACATAGACATCACGTCCCTTGCGGTGTTGCTCAATCTTTTCCATCAAGTCCTTAATGGCACTCTTGTTTTGGGCAGAGGTGAGGACCACATCGACAGGACGCATGCCTTCTTCGTGGGCTCGCTCCATCAACCAGTGGGTCACCTTGCTATCCTTGACAGATTTGGGCAAGATATCCTTTTTATTTCCGACCAACAGCACATCATTTCCTGCTACAAAACGGGGCAAGCCAGGAATGACGGAGCCATTAAAGTCAAAAATATCGACTACATTGACCACGAGAGCGTCACTATCTCCTACCTCGTGTAGCAATTTCAGGAAATCATCATCTGTCAGATGCACATCTGTGATTTCATTGTAGTGACGAAGACGGAAACAGCGTTGACAATAGACTTCGCCTGTTTCCAAGCCCTTTTCAAGAGCTGACTGAGGAGTATAGCCTAGCCCCTCTTTGTTTTCTGTCTGAATGGGGGCTCCACAGCCAATACAGAATAATTCTTCCATTCTTAAATTCCTTTTTTGTATACAATCGGACCATATTTTTCGGCCATTTGCTTCATAACACGGCGTTCACGCGCCCGGTTGATCTGCGTCTTGATGGAGTCATGCTCAACCAAAGGCTTGACCAAAATCGAACGAATACCTGCACGATGGGCAGCCCGGATATCCGTCATCAGTTGATCCCCGACCATGACCACTTCATTTTTCTCATAATGAAAACGTTTAAGAGCCCGATCAATCCCAAAGGTAAAGGGCTTGAGCGACCAGGCTTCATAATCAATATCAAATTTCTCAACCGCACGTTTGACCCGTTTAGGACTATTATTGGACACCACGATGACCCGAATCCCACCATCACGAAGGTCATGCAACCACTGGCGCATCTCCGGAGTTCCATCCGGATTGTTCCAAGCAATCAAGGTGTTATCCAAATCCACAAGGACCGCCTTGATCCCCTGTTTTTTCAAGTCTGCTACGGTGAGATCATAGGCTGCTTCCACCGCAAAATCTGGTTTGTAATTTTCGATTGACACGTTTTTCTCCATTTTTTATACTCCTTTCATTGTAGCATAAAAAGACCCATTTTGCACTCGCTTCACGACTAAAACAACGACAGACTCCTATCAGGTCAATTTCACTGCTCAAAAAATAGACAAAATCCTTACAAAGTTCCAAAAACATGGTATAGTAGAAGAAAAAGAACTCGGAATTTTTTATGAAACAAACAAGCTTAAAAGAGGTCTCTCCTCTTCTCCAGCGCATCATTAATTGGTCATCCATCATTGGGGCTCTTGGGACCTTGGCCTTTTGTATCTGGGCCTACTTTTCTGGAATCCTTCAATCCAAAGAAACCTTGTCAGCTTTTATTCTCCAAGCTGGAATCTTCGGACCACCTCTCTTTATCTTTCTTCAGATCCTCCAGACAGTGGTGCCTATTATTCCTGGCGCTCTAACATCTGTCGCTGGTGTCTTTATCTATGGCCACATCATTGGGACCATCTACAACTACATCGGCATCGTCATTGGCTGTGCCATTATCTTCCATCTCGCCAGAATGTACGGGCCCAAGTTCGTCCAATCTATGGTCAGCCAGAAGACTTACGACAAGTACATTAGCTGGCTCAATGAAGGCAAGCGGTTCGATCGCTTCTTTATCTTCATGATGATCTGGCCAGTTAGTCCTGCCGACTTCATCTGTATGCTGGCAGGTCTGACCAATATGACTTTCAAACGCTACATGACCATCATCATCCTCTGCAAACCTATCACCCTCGTTATCTACACCTATGGCCTGACCTATATCATCG
>CABSQC010000052.1 GCA_902479835.1 uncultured Streptococcus sp.
GTTTTAAGCCATTTTATGGTATAATTAAAGGTATGCATACAAAACCAACGTCCGCTTATGTCCACATCCCATTTTGTACCCAGATTTGTTTTTATTGTGATTTTTCGAAGGTCTTTATCAAGAACCAACCGGTCGATGCTTATCTAGATCATTTGATCCAAGAATTTCGTCGGGAAGAAATCACAAATTTACGGACTCTCTATATCGGGGGTGGGACACCGACAGCCTTAACTGCGGATCAGCTAGCCTATCTGCTCAAGGAGCTGACTAAGTCGCTTGATCTGTCTCAGATGGAAGAGCTGACTATCGAGGCCAATCCTGGTGATTTGGATCCGGATAAGATTGCTGTCTTGAAGGATTCGCCGGTTAATCGGGTTTCATTGGGCGTACAGACCTTTGATAATCGCTTGCTCAAAAAGATTGGTCGGAGCCATCAGGAGCAGGATATCTATGACAATATCGATCGTCTGAAGCTGGCTGGTTTTGACAATATTTCGATCGACCTCATCTATGCGCTTCCGACGCAAACCATGGAGCAGGTCAAGGAAAATGTCGCTAAGGCTCTTGCCCTTGATATTCCCCATATGAGTCTCTATAGCTTGATTCTGGAGAATCACACGGTCTTTATGAATCGCATGAGACGGGGCAAGCTTCCTCTACCAAAAGAGGAGCTGGAAGCGGAGATGTTTGAATACATTATTCAGGAGTTGGAGCGAGCGGGCTTTGAGCATTACGAAATTTCTAATTTCTCCAAGCCTGGTTTTGAAAGTCGACACAATCTCATGTATTGGGACAATGCTGAGTATTATGGTCTGGGAGCTGGAGCATCCGGCTATGTCGATGGGATTCGCTACAAGAATCATGGCCCCATTCGTCACTATATGCAAGCTGTCGAAGAGGGAAATGCGCGTGTCCAAGAAGAGCATCTGACTCAGACAGAAATGATGGAAGAAGAGATGTTTCTAGGACTACGTAAGAAAACAGGCGTTTCCAAGAAGCGTTTTGAAGAAAAATTTGGTGTGAATTTTGACCAACAATATGGATCAGTGGTTGAGGAATTGACCCAGCAGGGCCTGTTGGTCCCTGACAAGGACATTGTACGAATGACCAAGAAAGGTCTCTTTTTAGCAGACACTGTAGCAGAGAAGTTTATTTTGGAGTAGAAAATGGCAAAAACATTTGAATACAGCATGAAAATTCCGTTTGATATGAGCGATGTCAATGGTTATATTAAGATTCCCCAATTGATCTTGCTGTCTTTACAGGTATCGGGCATGCAATCGATTGAGCTGGGTATGAGTGATATGTACATTTTAGAGAACTACAATCTAGTCTGGATTATCACGGATTACAATATGAAGATCGAGCGTCTCCCTGTTTTTGATGAGAAAATCACTATCGAAACCTATGCCAAGAGTCACAATCGACTTTTCTGCTACCGGGCCTTTAATATCAAGGATGAAGCAGGAAATACTATCATTGAGATGGTCGCGACCTTTGTCTTGATGGATCGTGATACACGCAAGGTTCATCCTGTTATGAGTGAAATCACGGATGCCTTTGACTCTGAATTATCAAAAACCATGCTCCGCGGTCCCCGTTTCAAAGAATTAGAAGGCGGCGTGGAACAAGAATACCGGGTTCGGTTTTACGACTTGGATATGAACGGGCATGTCAATAATAGCAAGTACTTGGACTGGGTTTTTGAGGTGATGGGAGCAGACTTCTTGACCCATCATGTCCCTAAAAAAGTTCATCTAAAATATGTCAAAGAAGTGCTAGCAGGAGGTCTCATCACCTCTCAATATGAACAAGAGGGCTTGAAAACTCAGCACCAAATTACTTCAGATGGTCAGATCAATGCCCAAGCTGAAATTGAGTGGGAAGAAGTAGAAGAAAAGGGTTGGAATTATGGAAAGTAGAAGATTAAAAAATAAAAAACAGGAACTTGAAAGCTATCAAAAACGGGTTGTGGCCTATGCCAAGCGTCAAAAGAACCCTTTGTACATGTTGGGAGATTGGCTCTTGACTCTTTGTGCTTTGGGCATCATCCTGGTAGAGGAAATTTATAAATTTTTCCGCTATCGCTTGAATTTAGAGAGTTTTAATCGCTTTTTAAGAGAAGATATACGCTGGTATCGGGTCTGGATCCATTTCACCTTGGCCTTTCTTTTACCGGTCATGATCTTCTCGATTGGGATTACTAGCCAATCAGGATCCTTCTGGTCCAATTTCTATCACCGCTTGTCTCAAGGCGTGCTCTTTAGCACAACAGTCAGCCTCGCTGCGACCTTAGTGACGGATTTTGTGGAGAATTTGCAACCAGAAACTAAGTCTGACGGGAAAAATCGGAGCACTAAACGCACGGTTTATCAAATCAGTGTGGATCAGGCAACCGTGATAGGCTTGTTATTGACCATTGTGATCCTCATGGTAGCATCCTTCTTGTTCACCCAATCGGGAAGTCAAGGGATTAATTTTACAGGTTTGGTGTTACAATTTGTCCTCTATGCTGGAGCATTGCTCTTATATGGTTCTGGTGGACGAGTCGATGCAGAGAAGTTTCATGAAGAAGCTGACACAGAAAGGGAAGAATAAATGCACTATAAGGGCTATTTGATTGATTTGGATGGCACTATTTACAAAGGAAAATCACGAATTCCTGCAGGAGAAGCTTTTGTTCATGAACTGCAGGCGCGTGAGATTCCCTATCTCTTTGTGACCAACAATACAACCCGCACACCAGAGACTGTTCGGGATATGCTGGCCACTCATTTCAATATAAAAACCCCAGTTTCGACTATCTATACAGCTACCCTTGCGACCATTGACTACATGAATGACCAAAATCTGGGCAAAAAGGTCTATGTGATCGGAGAAGCGGGGCTCAAAGACGCTATTGAAGAAGCTGGCTATATCATCGATGAAGAAGCACCTGATTATGTGGTGATTGGCCTCGATTGGCAAGTGGATTATGAGAAGTTTGCTCTTGCGACCTTGGCGATTCAAAAAGGAGCTCACTTTATTGGGACCAATCCGGACCTGAACATTCCAACAGAGCGTGGCTTGATGCCAGGGGCAGGATCCCTGATTGCCCTTGTCGAAGCAGCGACACGGGTCGAGCCAGTGATCATTGGGAAACCAAAGGCCATCATCATGGATAAGGCTATTGAACATCTGGGGTTTGAAAGAGAAGAAGTCGTTATGGTAGGGGATAATTATCTAACAGATATTCGTGCTGGTATTGACAATGGGATTCCGACCCTTTTGGTGACGACAGGTTTTACCAAACCAGAAGAAGTGCCAACCTTACCAATCTCACCGACACATGTTGTTGCCAGTCTAGCGGAGTGGGATTTTGATGCTTAAAAGTTTGAAATCAATTAACCTATTTTTCTTTATCTTGTCAGCTGCAATCCTTCTCACCATTGCTCTCGCTTGGGCCCTCTATCCCATGGAGATTCATTGGTTGGGGATTCAAAGCCGGACTGGTTTTTCGGCTTCTGTCATCATGAAGAATTTTAATGTCTTGATGAACTACTTGACCAATCCTTTTCAATGGGTGTTGAAGATGCCTCAATTCCCCTCTTCAAAAAATGGACTGCATCATTTTGAGGCCGTCAAGTACCTATTTCACTTAGTGACGGTCGTTTTCGTGGTCACACTCCCTGGTTTTATCCAGTTTATGCGGACAGTTGTCAAAAAAGGCTACCTTACCTTGTACCGTAGTCTCTTCTTTTGGATGATGGTTTTACCAGTGGTGATTGCAGTGATAGCTGTTATGATTGGCTTTGATCAATTCTTTACGCTCTTTCATCAGGTCTTATTTGCTGGGGACAATACTTGGCTCTTTGATCCGCGCGTGGATTCGATTATTCTTGCATTACCAGAAGACTACTTTATGCATGCCTTTTTGATTTTCTTTGTCTTATACGAAGGAATGTGTGCGAGTTTTTATCTATTTTCTAGGAGGAAGAAATGAACCAATACAACCGATTATTAGACCCTAAAAAAGATATAGGAAGGTATTCCGGGACCCTTGCCATTTATCTCTTGGTAATGACCTTGGTAACCGTCCTGTGGGAAGTCCTCCTTGGATTGACCATAGCAGGCTCTCTCAGAAAAGATCCAAGTCAAGTAACGGAAAAACTCAATGCCCTGAATGTTTGGGCTGGTATTCCCTACCTTATCTCTATTTCCATTGGACTCTTTCTCTTTAATGCCTATCGCAAGAAGGCCCTTTATAAATATGATCTTAAGCACAAGGGACGTAAGATGACTCTTTCAGTCTTCTTTATTCTTCTCGCCTTTCTTGGCTTTTCTCAAGTCTTTTCATCTGTGATGACACAAGTGATTGAGCGCATGTTTGAGACCATTGGCCTTCATTCTCCAACACCCGATCTAGGTGATACGATTGAGCGATCATGGACCATGCTCTTGTATGCTGGCTTTTTTGGTCCAATCACAGAGGAATTCTTCTTCCGTGGAGCAGGCTTGCGTGGCTTGGAACGGTATGGCAAGGTCTTTGCCATTGTCATGACGGCTATCTTGTTTGGTCTCTTCCATGCCAATTTTGATCAGCTCTTTTTCGCGAGTATCATTGGCCTAGGTTTCGGCTACATTGCCTTTGAATACAATATCTGGTGGGCTATTTTCTATCACATTTTCAATAACTTTGTCATTTCCCAAGGCCTGCATTATGTAGCCTATCATGTGGATGAGGGACTAGCGAATTGGCTCCAAATCGGTGTTTTAGCTATTGGTTCCATTGTGATGATAGTGGTTCTTGCGACTAAATGGCCAACTATCAAGGCTTATATTCAAGCCAATAAACCTCAACCGGGAGTTTTCCAGCGTGCCCTCGCGTCCTTCTGGTTCTGGTTCTTCGTGCTATTCACTATCCTGATGTCTATTGTTCCTTATGTGATTCCGATCTTTCAGATGGCTAATCTCAAAGGATAAAGTTTATCGATTGCTAGTAAAGGGGGATCCTTTTAGATCCCTCTTTTTTGCTATGAAAAAGGGCAAGTGAAGATAAAGGATTGAGGATGAGGGTCTGATATACTATTTAATAATTATTTTTTACTTGATGAAGGTGGATAACAATAATACAAACATACTAGAGAGAGGCTACCCCCTCTCTTTTTTGCTATAATAGAGAGTATGAATAACTTGATTAAATCCAAGCTCGAGCTCTTGCCGACGAGTCCGGGCTGTTACATTCACAAAGACAAGAACGGTACCATCATCTATGTGGGCAAGGCCAAGAATCTTCGCAATCGCGTGCGGTCCTATTTCAGAGGAAGCCACGATACCAAGACAGAAGCGCTGGTATCTGAGATTGTGGATTTTGAGTTTATCGTCACTGAGTCCAATATTGAGGCCTTGCTTCTTGAGATCAACCTGATCAAGGAGAACAAGCCTAAGTACAATATCATGCTCAAGGACGATAAGTCCTATCCCTTCATCAAGATTACCAATGAGCGTTATCCCCGTCTTATCATCACGCGCCAGGTCAAAAAAGATGGCGGTCTCTATTTCGGTCCCTATCCAGACGTAGGAGCGGCTAATGAGATCAAAAGGCTTTTGGACCGGATTTTTCCTTTCCGCAAGTGTACCAATCCGCCTTCCAAGGTCTGCTTTTATTACCATTTAGGGCAATGTATGGCCCACACAGTCTGCCACAAGGATGAGGCTTATTTCAAGGGCATGGCCCAGGAGGTTTCTGATTTCCTCAAAGGGCAGGATGACAAGATTATCGATGAGCTCAAGCTCAAGATGAATACCGCTGCGCAAAACATGGAATTCGAGCGGGCAGCCGAGTATCGGGATCTGATCCAGGCTATTGGGACCCTGCGGACCAAACAGCGGGTCATGGCCAAGGATTTGCAGAACCGGGATGTTTTTGGCTACTACGTGGACAAGGGCTGGATGTGTGTGCAGGTCTTCTTTGTCCGTCAGGGCAAGCTGATTGAGCGTGACGTCAATCTCTTTCCATACTACAATGATCCAGACGAGGATTTGTTGACCTATGTGGGGCAGTTTTACCAGGAGAAATCTCACCTGATTCCTAATGAAATCCTTATCCCTCAGGATATCGATGAGGAAGCGGTCAAGGCACTAGTGGATACCAAGGTCCTCAAACCCCAGCGTGGGGAGAAGAAACAATTGGTCAATCTGGCCATTAAGAATGCGCGTGTCAGTCTGGAGCAGAAGTTCAATCTCCTTGAAAAATCCATGGAGAAGACCCAAGGTGCCATTGAAAATCTTGGAAAACTCCTGCAAATTCCAACTCCTGTGCGCATTGAGTCCTTTGATAACTCCAACATTATGGGGACCAGTCCCGTATCTGCCATGGTGGTCTTTGTCAATGGGAAGCCAAGCAAAAAGGACTACCGCAAGTACAAGATCAAGACCGTTGTCGGACCAGATGACTATGCCAGCATGCGAGAAGTCATTCGCAGACGCTACAGCCGGGTTATGCGGGATGGCCTGACGCCACCAGATCTGATCGTCATAGATGGGGGTCAGGGTCAGGTTAATGTCGCTAAGCAAGTCATCCAAGACGAGTTGGGGTTAGATATTCCCATTGCAGGTTTGCAAAAGAATGACAAGCACCAGACCCATGAATTGCTCTTCGGTGATCCCCTCCAAGTCATCGAACTCTCTCGAACCTCGCAGGAATTTTTCCTCCTCCAACGGATCCAGGATGAAGTCCACCGTTTCGCCATCACCTTCCACCGCCAGCTCCGATCCAAGAATTCCTTCTTCTCCCAGCTGGATGGCATCGAAGGTTTGGGACCAAAACGCAAGCAATTGCTGATGAAGCACTTCAAGTCACTGACCAAGATCAAAGAAGCTACTGTAGATGAGATCGTCAAAGTCGGCATTCCACGAGCAGTCGCGGAGGCAGTGCAAGCCAAGCTCCATCAAGGAAAGCAGGAAGAAGCAAGTCCATTGATGGAAGTGGCGGAGTCCGCAAAAGACTTGCAGTAAAGATAGGACACCAGAGGGTCAAGAGCTTGATTATTTATTGGAAATCGTAGAGTCATTGGGCTATGAAGTTCAATATGATAAGCGAGAACGATTTTTCCATATTAACTTGCAGCAAGTTGAGAATTTTCGTTTTGGTTTTCATTTTGTTTTTGAACATGGTAGATTGGAATTGATTTGGGTCATATATGAAGGAGATAAAGTCATCATGGGTAGTCCCTTTGAAATGGCTAATTTCTAGAGAGTATATTATTCTAGATCCAGTTATTTCTGATTATATTGATTTTCGAGATGTTATGAAAATTGCTTTTGAAATGTATGAGGATTTTAAACAAGCATTTATAAAGATTGCTAAAAATCGATAATTTAAAAATTTCAATTGGCCATCAGGCTCGTTCCATGCCAAAATGTGGTAACT
>CABSQC010000053.1 GCA_902479835.1 uncultured Streptococcus sp.
GGTGTTGAAGCCTACAAGAAAAATATGTTTGCCCTTCTTGGTAAACCAGGATTTGAAGAACTTGGAGCAGAACTCAACGCTCGTCTTTAATCAATAGACAAAACGATCTCGCAAGAGGTCGTTTTTTTACTTGCTAAACAAACTCATATTTTTGTCCCCTGGAATTAATTATAAAAACACGATCTAGTTATGTTTCTCGATCATATGGTAATCTGATTGCGATTGTCACCCTTCGAAAGAAATTTTAATAGAAGTTTCTAAAAGGTCCGATCTATCTCCGATCTTTTTCAGTCTAAACAGACAGGAGTTGGTCCTTGCTTGGTTTTATGTTATAGTAGAAGAGAAGAATAAAAAGGAGAATTCGAAATGTCCGAGAAAGATCAAGAACAATTTATGAAACAGACGCCCTTAGAGGGTGCGCCTCAATTTGATGTGGCTGCGCCGGCATTTGTCCCAAAAGAAGAAGTCAAAGACTTGGAAGTTCCAGAAGTTAGTGGTGTTTCAGCGACGGAGACGAAAGCAATGGAAGAAGAGGTAAAAGAGTCCGTTATTTCAGAAACGGTGGAGCTCCCAAAAGTGGATAAAACGACTGTTGAAGAAGACGCAGTAGTGCCTGCTGCTCCCCAACCGACCCCTCCATTCCAGCCTGCGCCTCAAACTCCTCAAAACATGGCAGCTGAACCAGTTGGTCCACAAACAGTGCCTGTTCCTGAGACACCTATTCCACAAGCTCCTCTTTCTCCTGTTGGAAGACCGATGGATACTGCAGACAAGAAGGCGATTCGTTTTGCCCTTGGGATTTTAGTTGGGATTCTTATCGGTGGTGTCAGTGGCTATTTGATTGGTCATGCTAGCCCTAGTACGTCACCATCTAGAAAGCAGACTTCTTGGTCAGGCAACCAATCTGGTTCTTCTTCCAATATCGATTTGGAGCAATTGACTTCTGAAGACGCGGAAGCCAATTTTAGCTGGGAACAATCTGATATCGAGCAACTTCAGTTTTTGACGGGAAAGGATTCTGGGGAGACTCCTGAGGAAATGGTCGACGCTTATGGAAAGGCTAGTTCCGTTCAATTTGATAGTGGGGAATTGAAATTATTCTGGGATGATAACTCTTATAATAAAGAGGTAAAAGCGACCTACTCTAAGAGAGGAAAAGAATTACAGCTTGTCAAATTTGAATTTAATCAATTTGGGAAAAATCTTACGGTTGAGGACAACTTTGCAGATGGATTCAAAGTTGGAAATAGTGAGACCGGTGCTGGAGGAACCTCTTACAAAGAGCTTTTAGAAAAATACGGTGATGCGGTCAATCTGACGGTGAGTTCATCTGATGATTCAGACGAGATAGAGTTGGTCATGGACTTCCAAAAGAATAACGGGGACTATGTAGATTTGACCTTTATTCGCCAAGAAAATGGAGATTTCCTCTTGAGTAGTAAAGACAGCTACTAAATCAATGAATAAAAGAAAGAGGCAAGCGCCTCTTTTTTGGGATAAGACGAGACAAATACGCTAATTTTCTATACAATAGAAAGAGTTTGAATAGAAAGAGCATTAAGGATGGAAGAAATGAAAGAGTGGATAGAACATCATAAGCGGATCCTCCAAAAAGCTGCAGGGGCTTTGCTAGCTTTTGTCGTTGGGACTTGCTTGGTGTTTATGATTCATCCGGTTAAAACCTTACCAAAAGACCGTTTGCTGAGCCTATCTCGAATGCAAGAAGCTAGCCAACAATTTGTCGCTCCTTCTTCAAAAGAGCCGGCTCTAGAAGACTTGTTGTCATTAGAGCTTGCAAGGGGAGAAGGAAAGGTACAAAAAAGTTGGGTGACTTTGTCTGCATTCGTCAAAAAATTTGGAAAAGCAGCGAGCTTTACACAAGAAGATACGAGTTTTGGAGCACAAGTCCAGTTAGGCTATGGGGCTTCTGTGAAGGGGCTCTATCCTTATACCATAGAATTTCAAAAGCAGGATGATGATTTTTATTTGAGCTCGATTCAAGGATTTGCGCCAAAATCGTCTCACTATCAGAGCAAAAAGGACTTAAAACAGGCAGATTTTACAGGCTATAAGCCTTTGGATGGGAAAAAGGAAAAGGGAACAGCAGTAGAAGAAGTCTTGAAAAAATCAGGTCTTCCCAATTCTCTTAGTTTGACCTCTGAAAAGGACAAGCAAGTCCTAGCCCTGTCTTATCAGGTGACAGATGGACTGGTCTCTTTAACCTTTGAACGTGACCAGACTGGTCAGTATCGTTTGACGAAGAAGGGGTGAAGCAGATGATCGAGTGGATGAAAAAGAATCGAAAAGAACTCTTGCTGCCGTTTTTGTGTTTTGTTTTAGGGCTCTTACTTGCGATTGCAAGCATCCAGGTGCAAGAGCAAGGAACCGATACCAAGGAGGACCAAACACTTGCCCATTTCCAGCCAAAGGATTATCAGAATTTGGTCAGCAAGGAACAAGAAATCAAGCAGTTTAAATGGACCATCGAAGCTGTGGCGAATTTGAAAGTCCGTCTCAAACAGACTCAGCAACCAGGAACCCGCTTGGAAACAGTTGTGACGGAATGGGGAAAAGCTCAAAAAGTTCGCTACACTAAGACAGCCCAAGGGGATAAAACGGTTCTCGTCTTAACCTATGCGGCTAAGCAAACCGATCAGGGCAAGAAAAGTGTAACCTTGTGGTTTGAACAGGAAAAAGACCAGGGGTATCGCTTGACGATGGTGGATGCGACGAATTTGTTGGATGCAAAAGAAAAAGCAAGCAGTGAGAAAGAAATCACTACTGAAAAAGAGAAAAAAGGTACAGAATTCGCCCAGCTCATTAAGAAACTAGGAAATCCTCAACGCTTAATCTGGGGGGGAGTGTCAGATGGCGGAATGGGGTATCGCGCGACTTACCAGCTACCAGGGCAGTCAGAAGTGGTAATGGAATTCAAGAAAAAAGGCAAGAAATTAGTGTTGGTATAAGAAGGGAGACATCATTGGACGATCAACGGACAGACATCAAGGCAACTTCTTCTCACCAGGGTGGGAGTCGCTTGATTTCAGAAGCTGACCTGGCTTCAATAGGGGGAAGCAGGCATTCAGAACCAAGACAAACGGTACTAGACTCCCAATCGGATAGGGATAAAACCTACTCTCCTTCCTCTAAGAGTGAAGGATCTTCACTGGCAGCCTTTTTTGGTTTATTGGCCATGCTGGGACTAATTGCCTATCTGGCTTCAGGAGGTATTCATAGTTCTTCTACTACTAGTGAATATGGAAGCACTAGCTTGTCTTATGGAACTAGAAAGGAAACCTTGAGAGGTGGTACGAGTAGCTTGATTGCTCCGGAGAGGGAATTTCAGTTTCAAGTGACCTATGAGAAGGCCATTTCCCTGATTCCTGGTTTAAGTGAGGGAGATCAAGGTCGTCATTATTCAACTTCTCTGTCTCCACAGGAAGTGGTAGCTGTACTGGGGAAGGCTAGCAGTGGAGAAGAAACCTACCAAGAAGGTGGTGTCAGTCCTTTTATGACACAATTGGAGTATCAGTCTGAAGGCTCTCCTTCTTCCGTAACCGTTTTACTTACAAATATTGGTGTTGATCGTTTATCTTCTCTTGATTTTAAAAACTTAAACAGTGAGCGATTAGCCAATAAAAATGGTAGCTTAAACAGAGAAGATTTTGCCAATATGAAAATAGGAACGAGCTATTCAGATCTTGTGAATACAGTAGGAATTCCTAGCAGTGTTTCTTGGTCGAGTATGCTGGGTTCAGAGTCCTTCTTAACCTTTTACTATAAGCTTTCTGATTCGCGCTCCGTCATTATTCACTTTGGCAGCAATCGGACCATCAGTGAAATCAAGGGTCTAGAAGATTCAGCGACATCAACTTCCACGTCGCCTTAGGTGTCCATCTCACTAGGATTGTGGTATAATATGGATACCTTTAATTGAAATGAATGGAGAATCTCATGACTGCACAAAAAATGTCTGCACAAGAAATTATCGCTTTTATTGGGAATGCAGAAAAGAAAACAAATGTGAAAGTAACCTTTGAAGGGGAATTGGCAACAGCTGTTCCTGCTTCTGTTACCAAGCTTGGCAATGTTTTGTTCGGTGACTGGAAAGATATCGAGCCCCTTCTGGCTAACTTAACTGAAAACAAGGATTATGTGGTAGAACAAGATGGCCGTAACTCAGCTGTCCCATTACTGGATAAACGCTACCTAAATGCGCGTATTGAACCAGGTGCTATTATCCGTGATCAAGTAACGATTGAGGACAATGCGGTAGTCATGATGGGAGCAGTGATCAATATCGGTGCTGAAATCGGTGCAGGAACCATGATTGATATGGGCGCTATCCTTGGTGGTCGTGCCACTGTTGGTAAAAACAGCCACATCGGTGCGGGTGCCGTTCTTGCGGGTGTCATTGAGCCAGCTTCTGCGGAGCCTGTTCGGATTGGGGACAATGTCTTGGTCGGTGCCAATGCTGTTGTGATCGAAGGAGTTCAAGTTGGAAACGGTTCAGTCGTTGCCGCTGGAGCGATCGTTACTCAAGATGTCCCTGAAAATGTGGTTGTAGCTGGTGTCCCAGCTCGCATCATCAAGGAAATTGACGAAAAAACACAACAAAAAACAGCCTTGGAAGACGCCTTGCGTAATTTGTAACATATTGATAGTAGAGGCCGGGCAAAAAGTGTCCAGCCTTTGGTGTTTAAAGGGAATAATTGTATGACGCAGTGGTTGATTGGCATCTTTGTTCGCTTGATTAAGCTCCAAAGACTACCTAATCAACTGTGCGGGGGTGGGAAAACGAACTCTTTTTAATTAATCAGAGTTCTTTCCCACTCCCTATTCTAATAGAAAGAAGACAACGATGACATTGGACTTAATCAAAATCAGACGGGATTTGCACCAAATCCCTGAAATTGGCCTGGAAGAATTTGAAACCCAAGCCTACCTCTTAGAGCGAATCGCAGAGATTACAGCCGGCAAGGAGTTTGTAGAGAAACGGACTTGGCGGACAGGGATCCTAGTTTATCTCCATGGGGCTGCACCTGAAAAAACCATTGGTTGGCGGACGGATATCGATGGCTTACCGATTTTGGAACAAACGGGCCTTGATTTTGCCTCTAAGCATGAAGGACGGATGCATGCTTGTGGTCATGATATGCACATGACAACAGCCCTCGGGCTTTTGGATCAACTGGTCCAAGTGCAACCAAAAAATAACCTGCTCTTTCTCTTCCAACCGGCTGAAGAAAATGAAGCAGGTGGGATGCTCATGTATAAGGACAATGCTTTTGGTGACTGGCTCCCTGATGAATTTTATGGTCTGCATGTACGCCCTGATTTGAAGGTGGGGGACATTGCGACCAATACCGGTACCCTTTTTGCAGGGACCTGTGAAGTCAAGATCACCTTTACAGGAAAGGGAGGGCATGCTGCCTTTCCACATGAGGCCAATGATGCTCTTGTAGCAGCCTCTTACTTCATTACCCAAGTCCAATCGGTCGTGAGTCGAAATGTTGATCCAATTGAAGGTGCTGTGGTGACCTTTGGTTCCATGCATGCAGGAACCACCAATAATGTGATTGCTGAAACGGCCTTCCTTCACGGGACCATCCGAACCTTGACCATGGAGATGAACCTCCTGACTCAAAAACGGGTCAAAACGATTGCGGAAGGGGTTGCAGCCGCTTTTGATGTAGAATTAGATCTGGAACTCAAGCAAGGAGGTTACCTGCCTGTGGAAAACCAACCAGAGTTGGCCAAAGAACTCATGGACTTTTTCACAGCTGAGGAAGACGTGAACCTGATTGATATCTTGCCAGCGATGACAGGAGAAGACTTTGGCTTTCTCTTGAGCAAGGTCCCTGGTGTCATGTTCTGGCTGGGAATTGATACCCCTTATGCCCTGCACCATCCGAAGATGAGCCCAAATGAGGCTGCCCTTCCCTTTGCTGTGGAAAACATTGGCAAATTTTTGAAAATGAAAGCCAACCAATAAGGGATTGATTCAACTCCGTCTGGAGTTGGATTTTTATTTTCTCGTGTGCAAACTGTTCGGATGTTTCATAAAAAATGATACAATTAAAGCTATACAAAAGGAGTAGGGAATGAAGAAAACACTACGAAAAGAAACCATAGCAGCCATGAAACGGTTGCCAGAATCCGTGAAAATTCAAGCAGATGAACAGCTCACTCAACGTCTCTTGGAGCTTCCAGCCTTTCAGGAGGCAAAGACCTTGGCAACCTATCTGTCCTTTGACCATGAATTTTCCACAGCTAGCTTGATTCAGGTTGCTCTTCAACTTGGAAAACGCGTCTGTGTTCCTCGTACCTATCCACAAGGTCGGATGGAATTTGTGGAATACGATCCTGACATTTTGGAAAAAACGCGCTTTGGTTTGCTGGAGCCCAATGAAAAAGGAAAGGTTGTGGATAAAGCAGAGATTGATCTGATCCATGTCCCTGGCTTGGTCTTCCAATCTAAAGGCTATCGGATCGGCTATGGTGGTGGCTATTATGATCGTTATTTAGCAGATTTTACTGGAAAAACGGTCAGCACCATTTATTCTATCCAGCAAGGGGAGTTCCAACCAAATGCATTTGATATAGCAGTTCAGGAGGTGCTAGTCTATGAAGTTACTCTTTGATCGTCGTTATCCTGTGACTAGTATCTTGTTGCTCGTCACAACGGCAGTTTTTCTTTCCATGTTTATCCGATTTGGAGGCGACTACCAAACGGGTGCTGCTATTTACTATAGCGGTGGTATTATTGGAGAGGTTGTGAAAGTCGATCCTAGCCAGTTATGGCGAATAGTGACAGCTACTTTTGTTCATATCGGCCTAGAACATTTTGTGCTCAATATGATCACCCTCTATTACTTGGGACGATTGGCAGAAGATCTCTTTGGTTCCAAGGCTTTCTTAGCTCTTTATCTCTTATCAGGCATGATGGGCAATGTCTTTGTTGCTATTTTTACGCCAGATGTGATTGCAGCAGGCGCATCTACAGCCCTCTTTGGACTGTTTGGGACCATTGGCGCTCTGCGCTTTATTGTCCAAAGTCCCTATATTCGCCACTTGAGTCAGTCCTATACCAGCTTGATTGTGGTCAATCTGATCTTTAGTTTTATGCCAGACATCAGTATGGCGGGCCACATTGGTGGCTTAGTAGCTGGGGTCATGTTGGCTTATGTCTTTCCAGTAAGAGGAGAGGCTCGCTTTATGAACCGAACCTATCAGATTAGTGCAGCCTTATCTTATCTCCTGCTTTTCCTTTATTTCTTAGGTAAAATCTTAAATCTATTTTAAGAAGTCCTTCTCACAGAGAAGGGCTTTTTTTTCTAAAAAATGTAGCGAAATCGTAAACTAACAGAAAATTGTTTGAAATGCAAAGAATTGTATATATT
>CABSQC010000054.1 GCA_902479835.1 uncultured Streptococcus sp.
AAGTAAATTTTTTCCTACCGATTTCACACATAAAAGAAAAGATTTTCAACCTTTATCACTAATTTTAAAAAATGAGGCATATTCCTTGTCAGTCGAATATTTTTCCGTTATACTATCATAGTAAAAAATTATTATGAAAGGACATATTTAGGATATGTTAAAAGATTTGAAAGCTTTTCTCCTTCGTGGGAATATTGTTGACCTTGCTGTAGCAGTCGTTATCGGAGCTGCATTTGGAGCTATCGTAACATCACTTGTTAACGATATCATCACTCCACTTATTTTGAAACCAGCTATGAAAGCTGCTGGTGTTGATAAGATTGCTAATTTGTCATGGAACGGTGTTGCATACGGTAGCTTCTTGAGCGCTGTGATCAACTTCCTTGTTGTTGGTACTGTTCTTTTCTTCGTAGTGAAAGCTGCTGAAAAAGCTCAAAACCTTGGTAAAAAAGAAGAAGCTGTCGAAGAAGAAGCTCCTGCTCCTACTCAAGAAGAGTTGCTTACTGAAATCCGCGACTTGCTTGCAAACAAATAATCAGATAAAAAGATCCGATCTTCTAGCTAGAAGATCGGTTTTTTTGTCTTTAACGGATGAAAAAAACAAAAAACAGACCGAGGTCTGTTCTTGTATTCAATTAGAATTTTTTACGTTTACGAGCTGCTTCTGATTTACGTTTACGTTTTACAGAAGGTTTTTCATAGAATTCACGTTTGCGTGTTTCTTGAAGAGTACCAGCTTTAGTAACCGCACGTTTGAAACGACGAAGAGCATCGTCAAGAGATTCATTCTTACGTACTACTGTTTTTGACATATTTTTCACTCCCTTCAAGCCTAAAATCTTAATAATTTTATCACACTTTAAGGACGCTGTCAAGATCTTTTGAAACTTTTCTAGCCCTCCTAGCCTTCATATCATTTCTTTTTCCAACTTTTTCATTCTTCCCATTTTATGATACAATGGAAACAAGAAAACCCTGAAGGAGATACTATGTCAGAAATTTATGATATTACAATTGTTGGGGGCGGACCAGTTGGTCTGTTTGCTGCTTTTTATGGCAATATGCGCCAAGTAAAAGTCAAACTGATTGATTCCTTACCTCAACTGGGAGGGCAACCAGCTATTCTCTATCCAGAAAAGAGTATCCTCGATGTACCTGGCTTTACCAATTTGACTGGTGAAGAATTGAGCAACCGCTTGATCGAGCAAGTCAAACGGTTTGATACACCGATCTTTCTCAATGAAACTGTAGAGGATATTCGAAAAGAAGGTGACCTCTTCACCATCACTACTTCTCGCCAAGTGCATCAGTCTAAAGCAGTCATTATTGCCATGGGCGGTGGTGCCTTTAAGCCACGTGCCCTTGACATTGAGGGAGCTGAAGACTTTGAGAACGTCCACTATCATGTTTCGAACATCCAACAATATGAAGGACAGCAGGTGACCGTCCTTGGTGGTGGAGACTCTGCTGTAGACTGGGCTCTTGCTTTTGACAAGATTGCTCCAACTACGATCATTCATCGTCGGGATAACTTCCGTGCTTTAGAACATAGTGTAGAAGAACTCAAACAATCTTCTGTTAGCATTAAAACACCATTTATTCCTAGTCGTTTGATTGGAGAAAATGGTCATGCCACTCATCTTGAAATCACAAAAGTTAAAACCGATGAAACCGAACTCATTCCGATTGATCACTTATTTGTCAACTATGGCTTTAAATCTTCAATCGGAAACTTGAAAAAATGGGGTGTAGAATTGCAACGCCATAAAATCAAGGTCAACCAAAAACAAGAAACCAGCCTTCCTGGAATTTATGCTTGTGGAGACTGCTGCTTCTATGAAGGAAAGATCGATCTCATTGCTACAGGTCTGGGAGAAGCCCCAACAGCTGTAAACAATGCCATCAACTACATCTATCCAGATAAGAAAGTCCAACCAACACACTCAACCAGTTTATAATAAAATAAGTTAATCGATTCTGCAAAGAAGTAAAAATGAGTTCCTATTTTTAGTATGAATCAAGAAAATAAAAAACTTTCCGCTGTGAGAAAAGTGCCTGAAACAATACGTTTCAGGCACTCGGGAGTTTTGAGACATTAGGCTCAAAACTAAGTCATGGAACTTCTATGAAGTTCGCTGACGTCCGTACTCACCTAAGGAAAGTTTTTAAAAAGACTTTATCCTCATTATGAAAGGCCTTTGGCCTTTTTTATTTGTCTAAATCGTCTGCGATTTTATTGATCTTACGCAAGCGGTGATTGACGCCACTTTTTGAAATAGGTTTTTGCAAACTATCAGCGATCTGCTGGATGGAATAATCTGGATGGTTCATTCGAATATAGGCAACTTCTTGCAGATCACTTGGTAAACTTCCTAGACCGACCGTATCCACAATTTTACTAATATTATTAATGGTTTTCATACTGGCTGTGACTGTGCGCTGGATATTGGCCATCTCAGCATTATTGGCCCGGTTGAGGTCATTGCGCGTCTCTCTCATGACCTTGATAGACTCAAATTCCTGCATGGCTTGCATGGCCTCTACCACAATGAGAAAATCAATAATATCTTCCGCTCGTTGCAGATAGGTTACCACTCCTTTTTTCCGCTCGATGGTTTTCGCATCTAATAAAAATCCTTGCATGAGAAGGGCAATTCCTTCCGCGTGGTCTGTATAAACAGAATGAATTTCCAGTTGGTACTTCCCTTTTTCAGGATCCTTGATAGATCCGCTCGATAGAAAAGCCCCCCGAAGATAAGCACGACTGGCTACTTCATCTTCTAAAACACTAGCATCAATGCCTGTCTCAATCCCAAAGAAGGCATCTGCCAAATGCAAGTCAGCTAGAATCTCTTCCACCTTTTCATCCAAGAATACTGTGTAAACACGATTTTTTTTCAAATTGGTTTTTTGGTGGTGGCGGATATCCGATTTAGCCTCATAGAAATGATGCAACAATTCATAGATATGGCGGGCGATCTTGGCATTTTCTGTTGTTACCGAGAGCGTCAAGCCCCCCATTGAAATCCCAAGACTTCCAGACATCTTGATAATGGCAGCCAATTCACTCTTTTCAAATCGCTTGAGAGACAATAATTCTTCTTTTACACGAACCGTAAAACTCATTTTCTCACCTGCACGATCTGCATCAACTCTTCGACTACTTTTTCACCATCATGAAAGGCTCCTCCATTGACCAACTTCAAGAAATCAGAAGAAATCACTTGGGGAACTTGCGAGTGCAAACCCTTGAAATCGTGCTCTACCTGTACCAAGTATTCATCAAATTTGTTACTGTTCATGTAAGCTGCGGGAACCTGATTGATATTGACAAGGACGGTATCGATAAACTTCTCTCCCAAATGTTTATGGAGAACGGCAACGTGGTCACTATCTGTGAAATGCTCGGTTTCTCCTCTTTGGGTCATGATATTACACACATAGGCTACTTGGGCCTTGGTTTCAAGGATGGCTTTCCCAATCTCATCGATCATCAAATTAGGAAGAATCGAGGTAAAGAGCGAACCAGGACCTAAGACGACCATATCACTTTCAAGAATAGCTTCCACCACTTTCTTACTAGCTTTTGGGCGCTCTTGATCAAAGGTATTGGTCACATAAACATGATCAATCATGCCGGTGTAGTTGGCAATGTGGCTTTCTCCTACCACTTCTTTTCCATCTTGAAAAACGGCATGAAGGGTCAAGGGACTATCACTGGAAGGATAGATCTTGCCAGTCGTATGGAAGAATTTAGTTAACAACTGCATGGCATTATAGGTCGAGCCTTGCATCTCTGAAATCCCTGCAATGATCAAGTTTCCCAAAGGGTGTCCGGCCAAAGGTCCATCATCGTCTGCAAAGCGGTATTGAAAGACCTTCTCATAAAAACGAGGCATATCTGACATGGCAACCAGCACATTTCGAAGATCTCCAGGTGGTGTCAATTTTTGGATGTTCTTCCGCAATTCACCTGAACTCCCGCCATCATCTGCAACGGTTACGATGGCAGTGATGTCGACCGGTTTCTTTCTCAGACTATCGAGAATAACAGAAATCCCTGTTCCTCCTCCAATAACGGTTACTTTAGGTTTTCTCATGAGCGATTCACCGTTTCTTTCCGTCTGTCCTTATCTCTATGACTGCAATTGACCTGCCAATTTTTTTCTAAGTCATGCGCTAAGCGCTCTGCAAAGGCTACTGAACGGTGTTGACCTCCAGTACAGCCCATGGCAATGGTGAGAACGGATTTACCCTCCCGTTTATAAGAAGGTAAAATAGGAACGATCAAGTCATGGAGATGACGATAAAAGTCCTCTGATTCAGGGTGATCCATGACATAATCATAGACTGCTGGATCCTGACCGGTTAAATTCCGAAGTTCCAATTTGTAGTAGGGGTTTGGAAGGAAACGCACGTCAAAGACAAGGTCAGCATCGATCGGAAGGCCATATTTAAACCCAAATGACATGACCTCAACCCGAAAATCTGGCTGATTATCTTGACTGGCAAATTGTTCTGCGATCGTTTTTCTCAAATTACGAGGTGTCAACTCAGTCGTATCCACCACATTTTGACTGATATTTTTTAAAGGGGACAAGAGTTCGCGCTCTAGGGTAATCCCATCTAAGACACGGCCATCTGCCGCTAATGGATGGCTACGACGGGTTTCCTTGTATCGTGCTACCAACTCACTATCAGTGGCATCCAAGAACAAGACCTTGAAATCGAGGTCTTCTTGGTTGTCCAATTCATCCAAAATAGTGCGAATTTCATTGAAAAAAGAACGGCTCCGCATGTCCACAACAACGGCTAATTTATTGTTATCGGGACTGTGGCGCATGAGCTCAATAAATTTCAGCAAGAGCGCCGGTGGCATATTATCGATGGTAAAGTAACCCAAATCCTCAAACGATTGGATGGCGACGGTCTTACCCGCACCGCTCATCCCTGTTACCATGACCAGTTGAATCTTACTTTCTGTCATTTTCTCCTCCCATAAATAAAACAGAGTGGCCTACAGTTTCCTGCTCTCCACTCTGTCTTTTTGTCTTTGAATGGTTATTAGGCCTTGATTTCCGCAATAACTTCAATTTCAACCTTCACATCACGTGGCAGGCGTGCTACTTCAACAGCAGATCGAGCTGGAAACTCTGTGGTAAAGACTGTTTTATAGACCTCATTAAAAGGTACAAAGTCATTCATATCACTTAAGAAACAAGTGGTTTTCACCACGTGGTCGAAGTCTGTCCCAGCCTCTTCCAAAATAGCCCCAATATTTTTTAAGACTTGCTCTGTTTGTTCTTGGATGGTTTCGCCAATGATTTCTCCTGTTTCAGGTGACAAGGGAACTTGTCCGCTTGCAAAGAGAAGATTGCCTACGATTTTCCCTTGAACATAAGGTCCAATTGCTGCAGGTGCTTTATCTGTATGAATTGTTTTTGCCATAGTATTCTCCAAGTCTATTTACTTCTGCTGGTTTTCTTTTGCTAATTTTTCCCTTTGTAAGCGCAACTTGCGCTTAGGATTTAGCGTATTAAAGAGTTCTTCTAATTTTTCAGCATTCCAAACATCAGCTGCTGAAACAAAATTTCCATTTTCATCTCGAAAAGATATTGGTTTATCTCCCACTGAAAAAGCCTCATTTCTTATTTGGAATCCTTGACCCGCTCAGGATCACCCTTAATCTACAAACTCAAATTCAAATTTACCGATCCGGACGATATCGCCATCTTTTGCCCCACGTGCACGGAGAGCTTCATCAACACCCATTCCACGCAATTGACGAGCAAATTTCATGACTGCTTCATCCCGATCGAAATTCGTCATATTAAAGAGTTTTTCAAGTTTTTCACCAGATAAGACCCAAGCGGCATCGTCATCACGACTGATGTCAAAGGCTGGCTGGTCTTCATCAAAGCCATAGTAGACTTCTTCTTGGGCCATGTCGTCTTCTGAATACAAGAGGAATTCTGGTGTTTTGTCTAACAATTCTGCCGTTGCATCTAACAAATTGTCTAAACCTTGATGAGCCAAACTAGAGATCGGGAAGATCTGTGGCAGTTCATCAAACTCATCGTAATTGGCTGCCAATTTCTTCTTGAATTCTTTCAAATTTTCTTGGCTTTCCGGCATGTCCATCTTATTCGCCACGATAATCTGAGGACGTTCCATCAAGCGAAGATTATAGGTTTCAAGCTCTTTATTGATTTGAACATAATCTTCATAAGGGTCGCGACCTTCACTGGCTGACATATCGATGACGTGCAAGATAACACGGGTGCGCTCAATGTGACGAAGGAACTGGGTTCCTAATCCGACACCTTGGCTGGCCCCTTCAATCAATCCAGGAAGGTCTGCTACGGCAAAGGATTCCCCAGACGGAGTCCGAACCATTCCCAAATTTGGAACGATGGTTGTGAAATGATAAGCCCCAATTTTTGGTTTGGCTGAAGTGATGACACTGAGAAGGGTCGATTTCCCAACAGAAGGGAAGCCAACCAAACCAACATCTGCCAAGACCTTCAGTTCTAACTCTAATTCACGTTCCTGACCAGGTTCTCCATTTTCAGAAATCTCTGGTGCTGGATTTTTAGGAGTGGCAAAACGAATATTTCCACGTCCGCCACGGCCACCGTGTGCAACGATGTACTCTTGTCCATTTTCAACTAGGTCAGTAATGACCTTGCCCGTTTCAGCATCTCGGACGGTCGTTCCTTGAGGGACCCGAACATAGAGATCTTCTGCTCCCCGTCCGTGCATCCCTTTGGTCATTCCTTTTTCCCCATTTTGGGCTTTGAAATGTCGGTTATATCGGAAGTCCATCAGCGTACGCAAGCCTTCGTCTACTACGAAGATGACATTGCCACCACGACCTCCATCACCACCCCAAGGTCCGCCATTAGGGACATATTTTTCACGGCGAAAGGCCACCATGCCATCACCGCCATTTCCAGCCTTGACCTTAATCTTGGCTGTATCTAAAAACATACTCATAAATAGATGATTTCCTTTATTTCTGCGTGCGTCTTAATAAGAAAGAGCACCAATTGCGGTTGCAAAGATTGCACCAACCGTTACAATCAACATAATCACAATAACCACCATCGTGATCATTTCAAATGGTGTTTTTTTACGTTTTCCGTTATCTCCAAAAGCCACTGCTAATACCTCGATTACTATAAATTCATTAGCCCTATTTTACCACGAAATAGGGGATTTTTCAAATCGAGCCTACACAAAAGAGAGTGGGACAGAAATCGGTAATTCGTTAGAATTCGATTTCGTCGTCCCACCTCCGCACAGTTGAGTAGGGCTGTAAAAGCTGATGAAATCAGCGTAGTAGAGCCCACTCAACCACTGCGTC
>CABSQC010000055.1 GCA_902479835.1 uncultured Streptococcus sp.
GTAGTAAATTTGCAGGCAACCCAACATTGACTAGATTGATTGAAATCCCTGCTTTTTCTTCAGCTTGGCTGATTGCATTTTTAATTGCATTTGAAGCAGCTTCGATATCTACTATAATTCCATCTTTGACGCCAGCACTTTTTGCATTGCTGACTCCAATTACATTCATTTCTCCATTGACATGTTCTGCCACCAATACTTTTATTGAACTAGTACCGATATCTAAACCTGTAAAAAAGCCGTCTCTAGCCATTACACCAGTCCTCTCTCTTTATTTGTTTTCACTTTACATCTATTTATAGCCCTTTTAGTTGGAACTATCCAAACTTCATTATATCACAAAGAAGCCTAAAATGGACATTTTTTCTTCAATTATTTGAGATAATTTATGGGCTTTACTCATTCCCAGAAGAATTCTCTCCTTCTGGATTCTGTTCTTGGCTTGCTTCCTCAGAATGTTCTTCTTGCTTTTCTGTACTTTCAGCCTTTTCTTTCTCAGCTTGCTCTTTGGCATCTGCGATGGATTGTTCACTATAGCTGAAAACTCCAGCCTCCATATCGATAGTCGAATCATCGTCTAATTGCTTACTAATGGCTTTATAATAAGGAAGCTTGCGGGTAATTTGGGAAACAGGCACCAAGATTTTATTATCGTTTTTCATGGTGATGGTCACCAGATCCTTGGTGACCTTACTTGGTGTCAGATCAACCGAAACAATTTTATCCGTAATGGAAGAAGAAATAGACTTCATTTCTTGGACAAATTGTCTAACTAATTCTCGATCTGAGAATTTTAAACTAATATAGGAGGACGGCAATTCCGAAGCTGGAGTTACTGTCTCCACTACTTCTCCATTTTCCAATACTGGATAGTGGTCTTCTCCGGTCACATAATAGGCAACCACTTTGTGTTCCACGATATTGACTTTAAAAGTCACCGGGAATTGATAATGCATGTGCACTTCTTTAATCCATGGACTAGCCGTTTTCATATTTTGTTCATAGACCGATTTATGAAGGAAGGTCGTCAGAGTATAATCTTCTTCTTTGATGCGACTTTTTTCATACAAGAGTTGCTGGTCAACCGCCTTGTTCCCTGAAAATTCAATGACTTTCTGTGTGGATAAGGGGCTTAAAAAGTAAATTGAGAGAAGGGCGACAATCGAGCTGATTCCGATAACTGGAAGAGCACGATAGATGTGGCGTTTTGCCACTGTCGGTTCCTTCTTTGGCTTTTTCATCTTTAAGCCTTTAAAAAATGAAGGCTTTTTCTCTTGCTTCTCTGAAGGATCTAGCTCCTCTACAGCTGGATCATCCTCTTCTTTTTCTGAACTTTCTCCATCCGCATCTGGATCCTCTTTGGCCTCAGATTCATCTTCCTCTTCAGACTCTTCTATTTCGTCAGATTCTTCCTCTGAGACAGAAGTTGTTTCTTTTTCTGAAAGGTCTTCGTCTTCTTTTGTTTCTTCGCTTTCAGTTTCCTCTGTTTCAGCTTCTTCCGCTTTTTCAAGCGCTTTTTTTTCTAAATATTCTTTGTTTCTTTTTTGCCAGGCTGACAATTCTGTAATTTTGTCATCCGTTGGCGTTTTTTATTGTCGTCCGTCATCTTTTCCCTTACTGATATCTTTTTGAAGCAGGCCATAAAAATCGTCTAGTGAAAGGAGCTCTGTCGATTTTTCCATTGCTTGGTGGTAGACTTGGCTTTGCTTCAACATTTCTTGAATGGTTTCATTAAAGGTTTCGAGCGTTAATTGATCTTCCTGCAATTGCTCTGCATAACCCTTATCCACAAAATATTGGGCATTTTCAATCTGATCGCCACGGCTGGCTTCTTTTCCTAGTGGTACAATCAAATGGAGTTTGTTCATGGCCAAGAGTTCAAATAAGGTATTAGCTCCACCTCTAGTCACCACTAAATCAGCCTTCTGGAGCATGGGCAAATACTGATCGGTTACATAATCCACTCGATACAAACCACCCTCAGCCTGATTCAATGTTGAATCGCCCGTCAAATTGATGATATTGTAGTGCTGCAAGAGCTCTGCTTTGTGCTCTGTCACAAATTCATTAAAGACACGCGCACCAGCTGATCCTCCGACAAAGAGAAGGGTCGACAAGTCTTTTCGGAAACCTTTTGTTTTTTCTTCTAATTCTTCAGAAGTCGGCGGAATATGATCTGTAACCTTGGTTACCGCACCGATATGCGCACTCTTTGTCAAACCATGAGCTTGCTCAAAAGTCGTGTACATCTTGGTAGCAAATTTATAAGCAATTTTATTGGCCAACCCCATCGAGAGATCCGACTCATGGATATAGACAGGAACACGAGTGAGACGAGCCGCGATCACTGGTGGCACCGAGACAAATCCCCCTTTTGAGAAGAGAACTTGTGGGCGCACACGAAGCAGAATCGCTATGGACTGGAGCGTTCCCCAAGCCACCTTGAACACATCCATCATATTTTGGAAAGAGAAATAGCGGCGCAATTTCCCCGTTGCAATTGAATGGAAGCGTACGTCTAAGCCAGACTTTTTGATCTCTTGGTATTCGATTCCTTTTTTGTCCCCAATATAATGAACTTCCCATCCATCTTCGATAAATTTTGGAATCAAGAGGAGATTAAGGGTCACATGTCCCACGGTTCCCCCACCAGTAAACATTATTTTTTTCATCTTATTTCAACCCTTTTACTGTAGCAAGGAATTCATCCCCACGCACTTCAAAATTCGGATACATATCCCAACTGGCATTGGCAGGACTTAAGAGCACAACATCTCCAGGGCTAGCCAAGTCGAAGGCTTTCTTTGTAGCATCTGCTACATCTGCCGCATCGACATATGAAACACCTGCTTTATCGGCTGCGCGTTTCACTCGTGGAGCTGATTCCCCGAGAATCACCATTTCCTTTAGGCCAGTAATATGAGGTACCAATTCATCAAATTCATTGCCACGATCAAGTCCTCCTGCAATCAAGATAACCTTGCTGTTATCAAAACCAGAAAGAGCTTTTTGTGTCGCTAAAATATTGGTCGATTTACTGTCATTGTAGAATTTGACACCTTGAATCTCATCTACATATTGAAGGCGGTGCTTCACTCCTCCAAAGGCTGACAAGGTTTCTTTAATGACTTGGTTATCCACTCCTCGTACTTTTGCAACAGCAATCGTTGCCAAGGCATTTTCTACATTGTGGCTTCCTGGAACCCCCAGTTCATCCGCACGCATGACAGTTTCTCCCTTAAACTTGAGAAGTCCATCTTCCAAATAAGCACCGTCCACTTTTTCGATTGTAGAAAATGGAAGGACCCTTGCCTTGGTTTTTGTAGCCAGTTCCTTAGCCAGGTCTTGGTTGAAGTTTAATACAATGACATCTTTTTCTGTCATATTCTTTTGAAGATTCCATTTGGCAGCTACATAATTTTCAAAAGAACCATGGTAGTCGATATGAGTTGGCATGAGGTTGGTAATCACTGCAATCTCTGGATGGAAGGCTTCAATGCCCATCAATTGGAAAGAAGACAATTCCATGACCAGAACTTCCTTTTCAGTCGCTGTTTGTGCGACTTGGCTGGCTGGAAAGCCGATATTTCCAGACAATAGACCACCTTGACCAGCAGCTGTCAAAACTTCCCCAATCATGGTTGTCGTCGTCGTTTTTCCGTTTGATCCTGTAATCCCAATAATTGGCGCATCCGAAATCAGATAGGCCAATTCCACTTCAGTAAGGACTGGAATACCCTTTTCAAGTGCTTTTTCGACCATCGGATTCGTATAAGGGATTCCAGGATTTTTGACCATAACCGCAAAGTCTTCATCCAACAACTCCAGAGGGTGGCCTCCTGTCACAACTTTAATCCCTTCTTCCAGTAAACTTTGTGCTGCTGGATTTTCTTCAAAAGGTTTGCCATCATTGACGGTCACAATCGCTCCTAAGCGATCCAACAAACGGGCAGCTGACTCGCCTGACTTCGCCAAACCTAATACAAGAACCTTTTTATTTTCAAATTGTTTCACAAATTTCATGATTTCTTCGCTCCATTTTTATCACTCTCTATTTTACCTTTTTTTAGCGAAATTAAAAAGCCCAAAGGGCTTTAAAAATCACGTCACCGTTTATTTTTTCTGTTTGGTCGTCATTTTGGAAATATCTACCAAAGCCAGGTAGCCAACAAAGGCCAGAAAGGCACCGACAAAAAACTCGGACGGTAGTTGGAATATCTGAAAAAT
Organism: uncultured Streptococcus sp.; assembly: GCA_902479835.1. GTDB lineage: Bacteria > Bacillota > Bacilli > Lactobacillales > Streptococcaceae > Streptococcus. The sequence goes on from CABSQC010000055.1 coordinate 4,228, forward strand.
GGCGAGACAAGCAAGGACGATAAAAGAGACGATCAAGACCACCATTGTGACACTGTTTAAGGTACCACGAATACTCTTTGGGGTCATAAAAAGGTAAAAAAGGAGAATCAAAATCCCTAAGATAAAATAGACCATTTTGTTTCTCCTTTCTTTTCGTATTATTCAGTAGCTGCTGATTTTTTCTTTTTATTTGCTTTTTCGCGTTCTGCTTTGTTCAAGATTTGTTTACGCAAACGGATAGATTCAGGTGTTACTTCCATGTACTCATCGTCGTTCAAGAACTCAAGAGATTCTTCCAAGGTTAAGATACGAGGAGTCTTGATAACCGCTGTTTGGTCCTTGGTAGCTGAACGAACGTTGGTCATTTGTTTTGCTTTCGTAATATTGACAGTCAAGTCGTTCTCACGAGAGTTTTCCCCAATGATCATTCCTTCGTAAACTTCTGTACCTGGATTGACAAAGATCGTACCACGTTCTTCAATAGACATGATCGAGTATGTCGTTGCTTTTCCGTTATCGATGGAAACAAGAGCACCACGGTGACGTCCACCAATTTCCCCTGGAATCACTGGCAAGTATTGGTCAAAGGTGTGGTTCATGATTCCGTAACCACGTGTCATTGACAAGAACTCTGTTGAGTATCCAATCAACCCACGCGCTGGAACAAGGAAGACCAAACGAGTTTGACCGTTACCAGTTGCAATCATATCCAACATTTCACCTTTACGTTCAGAAAGGCTTTGGATAACAGATCCTTGGTATTCTTCTGGTGTGTCGATTTGCACGCGCTCAAATGGTTCACATTTGACACCATCAATTTCCTTGATGATAACTTCTGGACGAGATACTTGCAACTCGTATCCTTCACGACGCATGGTTTCGATCAAGATAGACAAGTGCAATTCCCCACGTCCTGAAACTGTCCATTTATCAGGTGAGTCAGTCGGGTCAACACGAAGAGAGACGTCTGTTTGCAATTCTGCTTGCAAGCGTTCTTCGACCTTACGAGAGGTCACCCATTTCCCTTCACGACCAGCAAATGGTGAGTTATTCACCAAGAAGGTCATTTGAAGGGTTGGTTCATCGATGTGAAGGATTGGAAGAGCTTCAACCACATCTGTCGGTGTGATGGTTTCTCCAACGAAGATATCTTCCATACCAGAGATCGCAATCAAGTCACCAGCTTTAGCTTCTTGAATCTCACGACGTTCCAAACCAAAGAAACCAAAGAGTTTGGTAACACGGAAGTTCTTAGTCGTTCCATCCAATTTAGAAAGGGTAACTTGGTCCCCAACTTTTACAGTACCACGGAAGACACGTCCGATACCGATCCGTCCAACGAAGTCGTTGTAATCAAGCAGGGATACTTGGAATTGAAGGGGCTCATCTGAGTTATCAACTGGAGCTGGGATGTGATCAATAATCGTATCAAAGATTGGTGCCATTGTGTGTTCTTGATCAGCTGGATCATCTGAAAGTGAAGAAGTTCCGTTGATCGCTGATGCATAAACAACTGGGAATTCCAATTGGTCGTCATCCGCACCCAATTCGATGAACAGTTCAAGAACTTCATCTACAACTTCTTCTGGACGAGCAGATGGTTTGTCAATTTTGTTGACAACAACGATTGGAACAAGGTCTTGTTCCAAGGCTTTTTTCAATACGAAACGAGTCTGAGGCATAGTTCCTTCGTAGGCATCTACGACCAATACAACCCCGTCAACCATTTTCATGATCCGTTCCACTTCTCCACCGAAGTCCGCGTGTCCTGGTGTGTCCATGATATTGATCCGAGTTCCGTTATAAGCAACGGCTGTATTTTTAGCAAGAATGGTAATCCCACGTTCTTTTTCAAGATCGTTTGAGTCCATTGCACGTTCTTGCAATTCTTTACGTTCATCCAAGGTGTGCGATTGTTTCAACAATTCGTCTACCAAGGTTGTTTTACCATGGTCAACGTGGGCAATGATCGCAACGTTACGAATATCTTCTCTTAATTTTGTCATGATTTCCTCTATATAATTTTAAATAATATTTCTAACTGAACAATTATACCACAGTCCCGTTTAAAAAACACAGTTCAGCTAGTTGTAAATGTTTTCATCCTCATTTCTTTTCTCCGACTCGATTTCCTTTTCTTTTCATGATACACTGATGATAAGAATTTCAGAAAAAGAGGCTCCCATGAGATTAGATCAATTGATGGCAGACCATCAGTACGCTCGCAAAGACATCAAACAACTTCTAGCCCGAAGGCAAATCTTGGTCGATCACCTACCAGCTCAAAAGCTATCCCAAAACATCGACCCTGGACTCCAACAGATCCAAATAGGGGAACAAATCATTCAAGAACCGCGCCACCACTACTACATGCTCCATAAACCTATCGGGGCAGTGACCGCCAAAAGAGACGCCCACCATCCAACGGTGATCGAGCTAGTAGATCCCCAGCAAGAGTACCCAAATCTTTATCCGCTTGGTCGCCTCGATCGCGATACGAGCGGCTTACTCCTAATCACAGATAATGGTCCCCTAGGCTTTCAACTGCTCCATCCTCAATACCATGTGGAGAAAGTCTATGAGGTAGAAGTCAATGGTCCGCTCTATGCAGCCCACATCGAGCAATTTCAGAATGGGATTTCATTCACGGACGGCCCTATCTGCAAGCCTGCTTCCTTGACCATTCTAGAAAGTACCCCCAGCTACAGCAAGGCCCAGGTCCGAATCTCAGAAGGAAAATACCACCAAGTGAAAAAGATGTTTTTGGCCATTGGGGTCAAAGTAATGACCTTAAAACGCTTGTCTTTTGGTCCCTTCACCTTGGATCCTCAGTTAGCCCCTGGAGAAAGCCGACCTTTGAATGAGGTGGAGCTCACACGGGTCAAAGACTACCTTGAAAAAACGAGATAAAAAAGCTCTAACCACACACTTTGTGCAGTTAGAGCTCTTTTTTATTAAGCGTCTTTTTTCACTTTCCCATTCCAAGAATCAAGACCATAAGACAAGACATAAATGTCTGTATAACCCTGTTTCTTAAGATATAGGGCCGCATTGGTTACACGCGAACTACGACTATTCTCATAGAGCAAAATC
>CABSQC010000056.1 GCA_902479835.1 uncultured Streptococcus sp.
TGTCGAGCAAGACGCAGTGGTTGAGTGGGCTCTACTACGCTGATTTCATCAGCTTTTACAGCCCTACTCAACTGTGCGGAGGTGGGACGACGAAATCGAATTCTAACGAATTACCGATTTCTGTCCCGCTATCTTTTTTCTTTCTATTGATAACTGTTCTCTCCTTTCTGAAAATATGGTAGAATAATAGAAATAGAAAGATAGGTGACCATGGATTACTTTAAACGACACAAATTTGATTGGTCCAAATTCCGTTTGGGGATGAGAACCTTTAAAACAGGGATTGCCGTTTTTATTGTGCTACTTATTTTTGGAATATTTGGCTGGCGCGGCCTTCAGATCGGGACCTTGACAGCTGTTTTTAGTTTGAGGGAAGACTTTGATAAGAGTGTCCACTTCGGGGCTTCGCGTGTCATGGGCAATAGTATCGGAGGCTTTTATGCTGTTTTGTTCTTCCTTTTAAAAACGCTCTTTCATGGGGCGTATTGGGTGACTCTGATTTTTGTCCCAATTGCGACCATGTTAACCATTATGACAAATGTCGCTATGAATAATAAAGCAGGAATTATCGGAGGAGTTTCGGCAATGCTGATCATTACTCTCTCGATTCCTAACGGAGAAACCTTCTTGTATGTTTTTGCCCGAATATTTGAGACCTTCATCGGCGTTTTTGTTGCGATTTTGGTCAATTCGGATGTCGATCGCATTCGAGATTTTCTCAAGAAGTACAAAAAACCTATGTAAGATTATATAACATTTAATCTTGACATAGATTTTTTTTTCGATATAATAGAATAGAAAGAGGAATGGTATGAAGGAAAAGGAATTACGACGCTCGCTGGCAGTCTTTCCGATTGGCAGTGTTATGAAGTTGACCGACTTGACAGCTCGCCAGATTCGTTATTATGAAGATCAGGGATTGATTTCTCCCGATCGGACAGAAGGCAATCGCCGCATGTATTCATTGGACAATATGGACCGTCTGCTTGAGATCAAAGATTATATTTCAGATGGTTTGAATATTGCGGATATCAAGAAGAGATATGCGGAAAAAGAGCAAGAGCAAACCAAGGTGGTCAGCCAAGAAGCCATTCGTAAGGCTCTTCATCGTGACATTCTTCAGCAAAGTCGCTTCACATCTTCCCCATCGCCATATGGTCAATTTCGTTGATCATTTCATAAGTTTGTAATCTATTTTAAGGAGACAAAAATGTCAATTACTGCTGCAGATATTCGCCGTGAAGTAAAAGAAAAAAATGTTACTTTTATTCGCTTGATGTTCTCTGATATTTTGGGAACTATGAAGAACGTCGAAATTCCAGCTACCGATGAGCAACTGGATAAGGTTCTTTCAAACAAAGCCATGTTTGATGGTTCTTCTATCGAAGGATTTGTCCGTATCAACGAATCAGATATGTATCTTTACCCAGATTTGGATACATGGACAGTCTTCCCTTGGGGAGATGAAAATGGTAGCGTAGCTGGCTTGATCTGTGATGTCTATACGACAGAAGGAGAACCATTTGCAGGAGATCCACGTGGCAACTTGAAACGTGCCCTTCGTCATATGGAAGAACTTGGATTCAAATCCTTTAACCTTGGACCAGAACCAGAATTCTTCCTCTTCAAGTTGGACGAAAATGGAGATCCAACTCTTGAAGTAAACGACAAAGGTGGCTATTTTGACTTGGCTCCAACAGACCTTGCAGATAACACTCGTCGTGAAATCGTAAATGTCTTGACCAAGATGGGCTTTGAAGTAGAAGCCAGTCACCACGAAGTAGCCGTTGGTCAGCATGAAATCGACTTTAAGTATGACGAAGTGCTCCGCGCTTGTGACAAGATCCAAATCTTTAAACTCGTTGTGAAAACCATTGCTCGTAAACACGGTTTGTATGCAACCTTTATGGCCAAACCAAAATTTGGAATTGCCGGATCAGGTATGCACTGTAATATGTCTCTCTTTGACCAAGATGGCAACAATGCCTTCTTTGATCCAGAAGATCCACGTGGAATGCAATTGTCAGAAACTGCTTATCACTTCTTGGGTGGTTTGATCAAGCATGCCTACAACTTTACAGCAGTGACAAATCCAACTGTCAATTCTTATAAACGTTTGGTTCCTGGATATGAAGCACCCGTTTATATTGCTTGGGCAGGACGCAACCGTTCCCCATTGGTACGTGTGCCAGCATCACGTGGTATGGGAACTCGTTTGGAATTGCGTTCAGTAGACCCAATGGCCAATCCTTATGTAGCCTTGGCAGTCTTGCTTGAAGTTGGACTACATGGTATTGAAAACAAAATCGAAGCACCTGCTCCAATCGAAGAAAATATCTATGTAATGACACCGGAAGAACGCAGAGCAGCTGGAATTACAGATCTACCTTCTACCCTTCACAATGCCTTGAAAGCCTTGACTGAAGATGATGTGGTAAAAGCCGCCTTGGGTGAGCACATCTACACCAGCTTCCTTGAAGCCAAACGAATTGAATGGGCAAGCTACGCTACCTTCGTATCACAATGGGAAGTAGACAACTATCTAGATCTTTATTAAGAAACAAGAGTAAAGAGCTTGGGAAATATTCCAAGCTCTTCTTTGCTCTTCAAAATGCAACAATAAAACCAGTTGAAACAGTGGTCTCAACTGGTTGTTTTTTTAATTTTCGTCATCTGGTGTGAGAATCATTGGAATAATGATGGGTTCACGTTCCGTGCTTTCGTACAGGAATGGACGAAGAGCATTGACAATCGCACCATTAACGGTTTGGATATTGGCATCTTTGTTCTTCAAGGCGATACGAATGGCATTGAAGAGGATGCGTTGGCTTTCACGGATCAGATCTCCTGATTCACGCATGTAGATGAAACCACGGCTCAAGATATCTGGTCCTGCCAGAATCATCTTCGATTTGAAGTCAACAGTCGCAACAGCAAGTACGACACCGTCTTCAGAAAGGTCTCTCCGGTCACGAAGAACAGCAGCTCCGATTTCACCGATGCGGTTTCCATCGACATAGATGTCTTGGGCATTAAAGCTTCCTGTGATACGAGCAGAGTTGGCTGTAAGAGCGAGGACATCACCATTACTCATGATGAAGATATTGTCTTTTTCTACTCCGCAATCACGCGCAAGTCCTGCGTGGATCTTCTGCATCCGGTATTCACCATGGACAGGCATGAAGTATTTTGGTTTGATCAAGCGGAGCATGAGTTTTTGTTCTTGTTGCCCCCCGTGTCCAGAGGTATGGATGTTGTTGATCTTCCCGTGAATGACATCGACACCCGCTTCAGAAATCGTATTGATCAATTTGTTCACACTGGTTGTATTTCCAGGAATCGGGCTAGAAGAGAAGATAACGGTATCTCCTGGTTGGAGTTGCACTTGGCGGTGTGTTCCGTTGGCAATCCGAGAGAGGGCTGCCATTGGCTCTCCTTGGCTTCCTGTACACATGATCAGGATTTCATTGGCCGCATAGTCTTTGATCTCATTTGGCTCGATAATGGTTCCAGCAGGGACCTTGATGTAGCCAAGCTCGATTCCGTTGACGATGGCTTTTTCCATGGAGCGTCCAAAGACGACGATCTTGCGACCTGTCTTGACAGCGGCCTCAGCTGCCTGTTGGAGACGGAAGATATTCGAGGCAAAGGAAGCAAAGATGATGCGCCCATGGATGCCTTCGATGATCTTCATGATGGATTGGCCAACCACTTTTTCAGAGTTGGTAAAGGTTGGAATTTCCGCGTTGGTTGAGTCTGAGAGCAGACAGAGAACACCTTCTTCTCCAAGAGCTGCCATACGATGGAGGTCAGCCGGTTCCCCAACGGGCGTGAAGTCAAATTTGAAGTCTCCGGTACAGACAATCTTTCCTTGAGGGGTGTGAATCACAATCCCTAAAGGTTCTGGAATAGAGTGAGTGGTACGGAAGAAGGTTGCTTTAAGATTTTTAAATTGAAGCTCAGTGTTTTGGTTGATTTCGTAGAGTTTGGCATCGCGAAGAAGGCCATGCTCTTCTAATTTTCCACGGATCAAGGCAAGCGCTAAAGGTCCAGCATAGATAGGGACATTGGCTTGTTTCAATAGGAAAGGAATCCCACCGATGTGGTCTTCGTGCCCGTGGGTAATGAGGACCGCTTTGACACGATCAATATTGTCAACGATATAAGAGTAATCAGGGATCACATAGTCGATTCCAAGGAGGTCGTCTTCTGGAAATTTGATCCCGGCATCGACAATGATGATTTCATCTTGGTATTCGATCCCGTAGGTGTTTTTCCCGATTTCTCCAAGTCCACCAATGGCAAATACACCAACTTCTTCAGGTTTTAAGGTATAGGCCATGGATTAGTACTCCGTTAGTTCAAAGGCACCTGACTCTTTCTCGTAAGCAAGGTGTTGCTCAGAAAGTGGTGTGATAAATTCAATGTTGAAATCGGTGTTTTGTTCAACCAATTGACGAGCTTGGATGCGTCCTTCGCGTTCATTTGGTGCATCAATATCGAGATAAAGTGCATGCGTCGTTTCACGACGAGGGTTCCGTTCTTTTGTTTCCTGATAAAAAACTTTGTAAATCATGAAGTAATTTTCCTTTCATTATTTCGGTCCATTTGTTAGTTGCGAAGGAGTGCAATCACTAGAGTTTTCTACTCGCAACTAGTGGACCTGATTCGATACAATTAATTATTATTATATCATAAATTCGCCTGTAAGTAAAAGATAGACTGGAAAAGTCAGAGGGGCAAAGACCTATAATAGAGAAGCTTTTGAGCGGTCTGGTGTATGAAAATCCTGCGCTTTAAGGGAGAGTTTCGCTGGGATTTGAAGGGAATTTGTAGTATAATATAATCCAGTTCAAGAGGAGTAGGAAATGAAATTATTAGCATTTGATACCTCGAGTAAGGCTCTTTCTGTAGCGATTTTAGAAGATGAGACTCTACTTGCAGAAACAACATTAACCATTAAAAAGAATCATAGTATCACCTTGATGCCGGTCATCGATTTTTTGATGCAACAAATCGACTTGACACCCAAGGACTTGGACCGCATCGTGGTGGCAGAAGGCCCTGGGAGCTATACTGGACTGCGCATTGCAGTCGCAACCGCAAAGACCTTGGCTCATACTTTAGGGATTGAATTGGTCGGGGTCTCAAGCCTCTTAGCTCTAGTGCCGGATGATCTAGAAGGTTTGGTAGTACCTATCATGGATGCCCGTCGGAACAACGTCTATGCGGGTTTTTACCAAGAAGATCAGCTGGTCGCACCAGAAGGGCATTTTCCATTTGAGGAAGTCCTAGAGCGTGCAGCAACGAGTGAGCAGGTCACCTTTGTCGGAGAGGTCACGGCTTTTAAGGAACAGATTGCTTCTAGCCTCCCAAGTGCTACTTGCTCTGAAACGCTGCCGGATGCAGTGAAAATCGGACGTCTCGGTCTCAAAGAAACGCCTGCTAGCCTCCATGATTTTGTTCCCAATTATCTCAAACGGGTCGAAGCGGAGGAAAACTGGCTCAAAGACCACACGGAAACAACGACCTCCTACATCAAGCGTCTATGATCAAAGTAGAAATCAAGAAAGGGAGCGTCCAGGATGCGGCCGCCATTCTCGCTGTGATGGAAGATGTCTATAAAGCTAGCCCCTGGAAGTTGGAGCAGATCCAAGCCGATTTAGAGCAGGAATCGATCTCCTATTTCCTAGCTGTGGATGAAGGACAAGTCCTTGGGTTTGTGGCCATTCAAGAGACTCTCTATGAAGCAGAGGTCTTGCAGATTGCGGTCAAGCGCGCCTTTCAAGGCCGAGGCCTAGCCCAGCAGTTACTCGCGCAGTTGCCGGACCAAAAAGAGATTTTCTTAGAAGTACGCCTGTCCAATCAACCGGCCCAAGGCCTATACAAAAAAATGCACTTTGAAGAAATTGCACGGAGGAAAAACTACTATCACGATCCGATAGAGGATGCCGTGATCATGAAGAGGAACCCGAATGAAAGATAGATATATTTTGGCTTTTGAGACATCTTGTGATGAGACCAGTGTGGCTGTCTTGAAAAATGACGACCAACTCTTGTCCAATGTCATTGCCAGTCAAATCGAAAGTCACAAGCGTTTTGGTGGGGTGGTGCCTGAGGTAGCCTCTCGTCACCATGTGGAAGTCATCACTGCATGTATTGAAGAAGCCCTAGAAGAAGCAGGGATCACAGAAGATGAGGTCACCGCTGTAGCCGTTACTTACGGCCCAGGCCTGGTTGGGGCTCTTTTAGTCGGCTTGGCTGCAGCTAAGGCCTTTGCCTGGGCGCACGGCCTTCCTTTGATTCCTGTCAATCATATGGCGGGGCACTTGATGGCCGCTCAAAGCGTCGAGCCCTTAGAATTTCCGCTCTTAGCCTTGCTGGTGAGTGGAGGACATACCGAGTTGGTCTACGTCAGTGAAGCTGGTGATTATAAGATCGTCGGAGAGACCCGTGATGACGCTGTAGGAGAGGCTTATGACAAGGTCGGGCGCGTGATGGGCTTGACCTATCCAGCAGGACGTGAAATTGATCAGCTGGCCCACCAAGGATCTGATATCTACGATTTCCCACGGGCCATGATCAAGGAAGACAATCTGGAATTTTCTTTTTCAGGGCTCAAGTCGGCCTTTATCAATTTGCACCATAATGCGCAGCAAAAAGGAGAAAGCCTCTCCAATGCGGACTTGTCAGCGAGTTTCCAAGCAGCCGTACTAGACATTCTCATGGCCAAGACCAAGAAGGCTTTGGAGAAATATCCAGTCAAGACTCTAGTCGTTGCGGGTGGGGTCGCAGCCAACCAAGGTCTCCGTGAACGCCTGGCTTCTGACATCACAGATGTCAAGGTCATCATTCCGCCTCTGCGCCTCTGCGGGGATAATGCAGGGATGATCGCCTATGCCAGTGTCAGTGAGTGGAACAAAGAAAACTTCGCAGGCTGGGATCTTAATGCCAAACCAAGTCTCGCCTTTGAAGGAATTGAATAAGAAAAAGGAGCCAATTGGATGTGCGATTCCAATGGCTTTTTTGCTGGGATCTCACCAACTAGTAGCGGATTTGCGAGTCGAAAGAAAATTCGGTATGATAGAAGGAATAAAAGAATGGTGAGGGAAGGGAGCGAGAAAATGGTAAAGGTACCGAATAGAGTCAAAAAACTAATCTTTGTAATGATTGGTGTTGGCTTTTTATTGATTTTGTCTTATAGGACTTATATCGCTATTTATATAAAAC
>CABSQC010000057.1 GCA_902479835.1 uncultured Streptococcus sp.
TCCGTACTCACCTAAGGAAAGTTTCTAAAATGATTTTTCTTCATTTTTTCTGTTGCTGAGCTTGCCACAACTTTCCATAGAGGAGATAGTCGACTTCTCTGAGCTCTTTCAGGTTCTGACAACCGAGCGCACAAAGGAGTAATTTAAGGTCTTCTTTCCATCCTTGGACAATAGCAATCACTTCTTCGATGCTCTTTGTCTCTACCATCTCAAGAAAAACGCGGGAAAGTCCTACGCCACGCGCTCCAAGGACCAAGGCCTTGACCATATCAAGGGGATGACGGATGCCACCACTCGCGAGGATCTCAACCTGATCTATCTGATCTTGTAACTGTAAGAGACACTGAGCAGTTGATTGTCCCCAATCATCCAGATAAGCGCGATTGCCACCACGACGATTCTCAATATAGGCAAAACTAGTGCCACCACGGCCAGAAATGTCAACTGTTTTAATCCCAGCCTCTAGTGCCAGCTGGACTGTTTTGGGATCCATACCAAAGCCGACTTCTTTCAGGACTACCGGCACAGGAAAGGCCTGCCCATAGCTCTTGAGATGGTCTTTCCAAGTGTGGAAAATCCGCTCCCCTTCTGGCATGAGTAACTCTTGCATCAGATTCACATGAACTTGAAGAAAGAGAGGGTGCAGCTCTTCCACCGTTTGTAAACCCAAGTCTGGCTCTTTATCTAGGCCAATATTGGTCGCTAACAGAAGACGAGGGTGATCTGTTTTGACAGCGTACGATTGATCGCTCGGATCCTTCAGCCCTGCACTGTAAGAGCCCGTCACAAAGAGAATCCCACAAGTTTCAGCTACTGCTGCCAACTTTTGATTGATCTCTTTGGCCCGTTCACTCCCGCCTGTCATGGCATTGATATAAAAAGGGACTTCCCAATCACGGCCTGCGAAATGGGTTGTTAGATCAATCTCCGCTAGCTCCACAAGGGGGAGGGATCGGTGAATCAGCTCGATCTCATCAAAGCTATTATAAGAGGAGCTTTGCTCCAAGGCATAGCGAATATGCTGGTCTTTTCGATTTTCGCTCACGAATCTCCCATCCTTTCTTGGTAAATGACTTCAATATTCTTTTCCTTCCAGCGCTCTATCAAGGTCTGAGTCTCAACTGGGTCAAAACTAAGGGCGATTCCACAGTCGCCTCCTCCAGCACCACTGGATTTGGCACAGGCAGAAAGGCCTTCTGTCGCTTCTTGTAGCTCTTTTAGAGCTGGGGTATAGATCAAAGGGTTCAAAGACTTTAGGTTCTGATCCGCACGTTTGATACTAGTCTCAATTTCTTTTTGGTTCCCTTCACGGAGACCTTTTTCAAGATTCTTCACTGCACTCTGACTCTCCTGAAGAAAATCTTCCTTGATCGCTCCCTTAACCTGGCGGATCAAATCACTTGAAATCGCTGGTTCCTTGGTCCAACCAACCAGAAAATCATAAGAGATGGCTGGCTGGATCGAGCAGATCTGGTAGTCCCAATCCAGGTCTAAAACTTGTGAAAGAGGCTGAGAAGTCAAGACTTCATGCAACCAAGCCCGATCAAAGGATTGGTAATAAATCAAGTCCTCGTAAGCGATACAAGCCAAATCGCCCATGGAACCATTGTCCCCTCTTTGCACCAAGACCACTGCTGCTAGTCGAAAGAGCAGGTCCGGATGTAGGTCTAGTTCATACAGAGCGGCCACGGCCTTGATCACGAGCAAGACCACACTTCCGCTGGAACCAATCCCATACTTTTTCCTCTCTTCGCCCAACGTCCCTCTTAGGTGAAGATCAAACGGTTTAGGGGCTATCCCCTGATCTTTCAGCCACTTTTCCATAAGCTGAATGGTCTCTTGAATCAAGGCGTAGTCCTTATTTGGGGTCAAATCCACCTGGTAACCAAAGAGATCTGAGACTAGCTGATAGCTTCTAGATTCTTGGATAGTAGCTGACAGATAAATGGGAATAAACTGAATCACGGCTCCATAGCCAGGCGTTAGCACTGCGTATTCTCCAGCTAGATAGAGCTTGCCTCCAGTCTGTACCTGATACTTAGTCTTCATCTTGAGGGTCCTTTGTCTTAGATACGATGGTCCGATAGCGGGCATCAAATAAAGGTACCAGCTGATCCAAGTCTTCTTCTAAACAGAGAACCTTAACATTCGGCCCTGCATCCATAGTAAAGTAACAAGCATGGCCTGCAGCGCGAAGCTCACGGACAAAGTCCATAGCTTTATGGCTTTCTTCTGTCAAGTAGCTAAAAGCTGGAGTGGCTGTTCTAGTCGTCGCATGCATAGCAAGGGCATTGCGCTCTGTCAGATGACCGACCCGTTCAAAATCATTGGCAACTAGATAGCCCAGCATGTCCTTATAATCTTGTCGAGACTCTTCGATCCATTCTTTGAAATTAGTCGAAGTCTCCATGCAGCGTTTCATCCCTTCGCGGCTGGAAACAGGCTTTTGCTTGTCATTGAGGACCAGCATGATCATCGCGAGTTTTAGGTCTGTTTGGACCTTATAAATTTCTCCACTTTCTTTGTCCCAGGCTGCTAAAGGGCCAAAGAAAGACCGCGAAGAAGAGCCCGAAGCAAACTTGGCTTTTTGAGCTAATTCCTCCTGGGTCAAGCCCAAATCATAGTACCGATTACAAGCCTTGACGAGAGCAGAGAGCCCGCTCGAGCTAGAGGACAAGCCTGCGGCGGTTGGCATGTTGTTGCTGGTATCCACCCGAACAAATCCTGCTTCATCTGCTGGCTTCAAGCCATCAATCACAGCTCCAATTTTGGCTTGCTCAGCTGGATTTTGGAATTCCCCATCGATGTAAAATTCATGCGCAGTCGCATCTGCTGGCAAGGGAGAGAGACTGGTCTCTGTATACATATTCTCTAAGGTCAACGAAATCGAACTGGTCGAAGGGACCATCTGTTTGGCATCTTCTTTTCCCCAGTATTTGATAATCGCGATATTGGCATAGGACTTAGCCTTTACAGGTTTTCGATCCATGTATGGTGCGCTCCTTCTTTTTCTAATGCATGGGCAATGGTTTCTGCTTCACGAGAATCCTTGACGAGGGCAATCACACAGCCTCCAAGACCGCCCCCACTCATTTTAGCCCCTAAGGCCCCATTTTCAAGGGCAACGGCGACCAGGTGATCTGCTTCTTTACAGCTGACACCAACGGCTCTCAAGTGGTCATGACAAGCTGTAAGAGCCTGCCCAAGGCCAATGAGATCTTTTTCTTTCAGAGCCGCTTCTACCTGCTGGGTCAACTGACCAATCTCATGGAAATGGGACAAAACTTCCTGCCCTTTAGCTTCAACCTTTTGAATCGCCTCACGGGTATTGCCGTGAATCCCCGTATCCGCAATCACCAAACTCGCTTTTATACCCAGCTCCAGCGGGTAAAAGCCGACATTCCGGATGAATTTAATGGCTTGATCGCTCAGACAAGTCTTGGCATCCAGACCGCTTGGATTCATATGGGCAATGGTTTCTGCTCGATTGACCAGGATTTCTAAGGTCTCATCGTCCAGCTCCTCTTGATAATAGTCAAAAACTGCACGAATAGCTGCGATACTGACCGCCGCAGAGGACCCCATCCCCCGTTTTTCCGGTACCATAGACTGAATCCGACAGCGAATCCGGGCCTCACGAATCCCGAGGTGCTCAAGAGACGCAAAAACCGCCATGGACAATGTGTCATCTTCAAACAAAATCCATGGACTATCTGCCGGGACGATCTGGCAGATCACTTCGATATGATGGAGTGGCAAAGCAATAGCCGGATAACCATAAACCACCGCATGCTCTCCAATTAAGATAATTTTACTATGCGCCTTTCCGACGCCTATCTCTTTATGCATATTCATCTCGCTCTACTAAGGTCATTACTATTTTAATATAAATCAGCCAAAAAAGCGATGCTTTTGAAGGAAATCCAACCTAAGACGGAGTCCAAAAATGAATCACCCAGAAGAGCTCCTTCTTATGGACAGACAAGAAAAGGCCGGGATCCGTCATCCCAGCCATCCATTTCTATTTTTCACATTCTTGTTTGATCAAGTCCATCAAAGAGTTGCGGTCTAAGATCCATTGGGCCCGTTCGTCCTTCTCATAGGTCCGGTTAGACAAAAAGATCACAGCTTCCTGCCTCTTTCGATTGTACATGATGAAGGTTCCAGTATAGCCCGTATGATCCAACCAGTCACCCTCTAGATTCCATCCGAGAGCGCGGGTCTTGCCCTCTTCACGCGCAAAATTCTGAGACAAGTCACGCGCAAAATCATCCTTCAGATAATGCTCTAAGAAGCGCTCTAGTTCAGCAACAGTTGAAAAAAGTCCAGCACTTCCCGCATGACAGCCCAATACTCTCGCTTTGGGATCATGAACACTTCCAGAAGCAAGGCCACGGACCGTTGGCACCGCCTTTTCGACCGGTCCAAACCGTGTCTCTGTCATCTTCCAAGGTGTAAAGATCAGCTCTTCAAATAAACGATCCAAGGGCTGGTGAAACCTGTCTTCTAACCAAAAGCCCAGCAGAAGAAAATTGACGTCGGTGTAATGAAAACTCTTGTCTTCTTTCAACTGCAAATTTTCAAGAGCTGTTTTCAACTGTCTCGCATCCAATTGATCCCGGTTGGGGATAAAAGGATCCAGCCCAGAAGTATGGGTCAAGAGTTCCCGGATGGTCGTCTTCTCATGAGCAAAACGCGGGTAAAACTCTTTAAAGGGACGATCGAGCGGAAGCTCCCCTTTCGCATACAAAAAAGCACAGATGGTAGCGACTCCGACGACCTTACTGACACTGGCCAAATCATAGACCAGGTCAGCCACTACTGACTCTCCTTTTTCAGGATCCGCTAGTCCCAGATAGTGCTCACTCCACTGACCCTTGCGGTAAAGCGCAAGAGAGGCACCTGGATAGATGCCTTCTTGGATTTGTTCGGTAATTTTTTCGATGATTGCATTCACGCTCATCACTCCATTCTTATTCTTCATAAGAAATATGGACCTGATCTTGATTGGCTTCAAACCAGAGTTCAATCTGACTTGGATCTTTGGCAATCAAGAAAGTTCCCTTACGGTGCACAAAATCGACAGTTTCTCCCAAGCGTTCTTTCACGACTTCCACATCAAAAGATGCCAATTCGACCTTGATCATGCTCAAATCCCAAGTCACCTTGTTCTCCACTTGGAGATCTTCTCCTTGAGCTTCCTGCAAATGGATAAAGTGGGCCAAAGCTGGCAAGTTGCTATAGAACTTCTCAGCCTCAGCAAAATCGGCCACATTGACCTCAAGAAAGTCCACATCAAAGCTGGTCAAACCTTTGAAATCTTCTGGCACGTCAACAAGAGGCGCTTTCTCCAACGGTTCTAGGCTTTCAAGATTTTCTTCAGCATGCACGAAAATGGTATCTCCTTGAGGAGACACAACTTCAAAGGCGCGACCATTAGCTCCTTGGTAAAGGGCGCTTGTTTCTGGCTGGCGGGCCAACAAATAATCAATTTCTTGAGCTTGTGCCACTTTCACCACGATGCGACCCAATTTCTTTGGACCTTCGACCTTACGCGAACGCATACTCGGTGACTCTTCTAAGACAATTTTTTCTACTTTTGAGGCATCTCCTAAAGATAGGAGAGCTCCTTCTTCCACTAATACTTTCATTCCCAATGTCTCTTCATAAAAGCGTTGATTGACATTTCGGTTATTCACTTTCAAGACTGGGATCACTCTTACGATCTGATTTGCTGTCATACTTTCCTCCAAGCACTTTTTATTGTAAAAGATTTTCTGGCTTTTTACAAGAAATCTTGTGCAAAAAAGACAGATTTTTCAAAAATAAAAATCTGTCTTTCTTTTTTTAGTATACTGTTCGTGTATGGACCCGCCCGTTTGGAGCTTCAAATTCGTATTCTAAGTAATCCTGATAGGTCCCTGGTGCAATCACTCCACGCACATCTAATACAGCCGTTCCTGCCTGTCCCACAATGGAATCTGCTAACAGGCAGCAATTAGTAGACAGAACAAAGTAAGATTTAAAACGCGAAGAAGTAAATTTATATAGCTCAGCCCCTAAATCATATTTCAATTTGTAAGCGTAGGTCGGCTGACCGTCTTCCAGTAACCTCCTAGGTGGATCCCAAGGTTCTAACAACTGATCAATTTCAGCTAGACGCTTCTCTACTGCCTGATTCTCTTCTTCGGTAAGGGATAGGCTGTAGCCAAACAGCGTCTTTTGACTCTCTTTTTTACATAGTTCGATGTATGGTTCCTTATCCACTTTAAACAGTACGCCATCCCCAATCGTCCCAAATAGACGCTCTGAAAAGGGATCGTAACTTCCGTAAGAAATGACCTTCCCCTGATAACAAATATCTACATGCCCAATCGCTCCAAATAAGTTGCTGTCAGAAGTATGAACCAAAATTTCTAATTCCCTTGCCTCTTCTTCTTTTTTCACCAATCGATAAGGGCCTGTGTGTCCCGCCGAGCTCCCTTTTTGAAGAAACTGGTTAAACCGTTTTAACTCCTTAGCAGGGATAAAGGCTGCAAAGATAACCGGTAGGCTAATACGAAAGCGACGTTTTAACTCTTGGCCTTGTTGGTCTTTGTCAAATAAAATACCATCTCGAATATTAGAAATCCCCAACAAGACCAGATAAGCCCCCAAGAGGATAAATTGGAAGTGCCCATCTGAACCAGGTTCCAAGACAGTTGCTAGACCAAGCCCACCGTTTAAAAGCGCATCCCATAAATAGAGCCAGCCTCCTTTTACCCGATTGGCCTTATAAAGCCAAAATGTGATCCCATAGACAATGGCACTCCCCAACTGATATGCCCCTAAACAAATCACAACTAAGTTTACGGGCAGACTACTCAGTCGATTCAACCAGATCAACGCAAGTGAAAGAAAAATAAACCAAATAGAGTGGCTATAGGAAATAGACTTGCTACGTAACAAAAAGCGAAGAAGAAAGCTTCCTAGTCCATCAACTAAAAAGTAAATGGCTAATAGATCCAAGGAAAATTTGGTGAAACCAACGCCGTTTCGAAAAATGAGAATCCCAAAAATGACGGCAAGAACCCCAAACAATAAGGTCCGTCTTCTTGCAACTTGTTCAAAAGATATTTTTTTCAATATTCCTTCTCCTTATAGACGAAAGGTCTTTAGACAAATACTATTTTATCAAGTATAATATAAGAAGTAAAGAAAAAAGAAACTGATAAAAGGAGC
>CABSQC010000058.1 GCA_902479835.1 uncultured Streptococcus sp.
GTTAGAAATAGAGTAACATATTTTTGTTGCAAATGCAACAAAAAACAATAAAAAAAGAAACCAGATATCATCTGATTTCTATTCTTTCCTTTTATCTCTATTTTTTAGACGTAATCGTTGTTTTAATTTTAATGAAGTTTCTCTATGCCGGAAGGCCACTTCTTCTGATTTTAATTTGGAAACAATTTCTCCATTACGCGTTTGGAATTTGGCTTCTCTGGCAAATTGGACACTGGCGTTTAAAATACAACCAATAATCATGATTTTAGCTACCAAAATGAACCAGAACATAATAACCGCTAGGACGACCGAACCGAAGAAACGAGCATCTAAGAAATGACTCACATAGCGATCTACATATTTCCAAAAGATATTCAAGATTGCATAAAGGACAACAACCACAAAAGTCGCCCCTGGAAAAACATATCTAAATTTTGGAATTTTAACATTTGGAAGGGTGTAATAGAGCAAAACCAGACTGACAAAGAGCAAGAGGTAGATCGTTGGCTCTGTCAAATTCAATAAACGTACATAAATTGTCCGATCAAATGAAAAGGTCCGATAGAGATAGCGAACGATCATTTTCCCAAACATGGAAAGGATCAGCGAGAGTCCAAACAAGCCCTGCAAGGCAAAACTGATCAGGAAGCTAAAGAGTCGCCCCCAGATAATACCACGCTCCTTTTCCACCCCATAACTCTTGTTATAGGCTTTTTGGAGGTAGGCAATGCTCTGAGAGAAGATCCACAAAGCAGAAATAATCGAAAAACTCAGTAACCCTGTCGAAGGCTTGGTCAACACACTCGAGATCATCTGGGCCACCGTCCGATACAAAGAAGCAGGTAGGACTTCTTCTAGACTCAAAAGAATCTGAGTGGGACGAATGTGAAAGTAGGGCAAGATATTTGCTGCAATCAGCATCAAAGGGAAAATAGAGATCAACAAATAATAGGCTACAGCAATGCTAGTGATATCAGACTCTGCACTCTGATAAAACCGCACGAAGCCTTTTATAAATGGCTGATCGAACACTTTTTGTAGGACCTTTTTCATTCCTCACCTCCCCATTTTTACTAAAAAAGAGCAAAGAGCGAAACCAGACACGTGCCTTCAGCTCCATTCTTTCCTCTCTATCTTTTAGTAAGTTCCTTCCTCACCTTGACTAGTTAGGATCACTGGACCATCTTTTGTAATCACAAATTGATGCTCGTATTGACAAGAAAGGCCACCGTCGAGGGTCTTATGGGCCCAACCAGTTTCCATATCTGTATCAATCTCCCAAGTACCGGTATTAATCATTGGCTCAATCGTCAAGACCATCCCTTCACGTAAGCGAAGACCGCGTCCAGCACGACCATAATGTGGGACCATTGGCTCTTCATGCATGGTAGGCCCGACACCGTGTCCGACCAAATCACGCACCACGCCATAGCCTTTGCTTTCTGCATACTCTTGAATCGCTGCGCCAATATCTCCCAAGCGGTTGCCTACGACTGCTTTCTCAATTCCTTTGTAAAGACATTCTTTAGTCACGTCCATCAAATCTTTAACTTCTTGAGAAACATTTCCAACCGCATAAGCCCAGCAAGAGTCCGCCAAGCCACCAGTATAGGACTCCGTGTATTTCTTCACTTGGGCTACATTATCAAAATCTAATTTTGAAACATCCAGAACAGACTTGTCGAGTGGCTCAGATAAGACCATATCTACCTTGAGGAGATCACCATCTTTCAGGATAACATGACGGGGAAAGGCATGGGCAACCTCATCATTTAAACCGCAACAAGTCGCGTAAGGATAGTCCATGAGACTACCTTCTACTCCGATTTGAAGTGGTAAGACATTGGCTTCTTTACAGCGACGGCGGACATATTCTTCTACTTCCCATAGGTCAAGCCCTGGCTTGATCAAGTCACGCAATCCAATATGGATGCTGGCAAGGAAATCTCCTGCACGATCCATTGCTTCAATTTCACGTTGTGATTTTAATGTAATCATTGTCTCCTCATTTCTCTTGTTTAATTAATCTTAATGGTAATGGTTGCTTTTGCGGCCAGCTGCAAATCTAGATACAAGCTAAAATCAACCAAGGCTGAACGTCTGGTTCGCCGAACAAGTTGTGGTTCAATGCGGATCACATCGTCCACCTGCACAGCTTGTAAAAAATTGATGATCAGCTGTTCGACGATCAAGCTACGCCCACTGTGTTGCATCATCTTGCGAACAACCTTCATCAGCACTTCGATCATGACCCCATTGGCCAAAACACCACTTTTCTCCAACATACTTGGCTCTACTGTGAATTGGTAATGGTCGTTCTCTGCTTGAATCTTTTGACCGATTTGCTCACTAAAAGTTGGTAAGCTTGAAAACTGCACCTTGCTGATCCGATCCATGACATCCCGCCGCGTAATGACACCCAGCAAGGTCTGGTTAGTGCGAATCACAGGAATCATCTCATAATCCTCAGCAATCATCCGCTGGCTAATGGTCGCAATGCTGGTGGACAAATTAGTAGTAAAAATAGTCCGCGACATCACCTTATCTAGGGTCGTCTGAGGTGCCTTATCACCAGCATCTCGCATGGTCACGACACCCACCACCATCTGGTGTTGATTGACAACCGGAAAGCGGCTAAAACGATTCTTTCGAACCAGATCTAAATAATCCCTTACCGTATCAGTTTCAGAAAGATAACCATACTCATGGAAAGGCCGATAGACCTGCTCCACCGTCAAGATATCTGTTTTGATCTGCATGTTGGACAAGGCCTTATTGATCATAGTAGCAACGGTATAGGTATCGTGTGAAGTTCGGATGACTGGGATTTGTACCTGATTGGCCAGATCAATCACATCCTCACTGACGTCAAAGCCACCTGTCACCAAAACTGCATTGTCATGCTTTAATGCCAATCGTTGAATGCTGGTGCGGTCTCCCACGATCAAAAGGCCCCCTTCAGATACATAGTCTAGGACGTGCTTCTCCGTCATGGCACCGATGTAGAATTTATTAAATTCTTTTTCGAGCCCCTCTTTACCAGCTAAAATTTCCGAACCGGTAATTTCCTGGATTTCTCGATATGTCAAATGCTCTAGTACAGCCTTTTTCGATTTAACACGGATGGTCCCACTTCTAGGACGCGTTTCTACAATTCCTTGATTTTCAGCTTCTTTAATGGCACGATAAGCCGTCCCATCACTGACATTCAAAAAATTGGAGATACTGCGGACACTGACCCGTTTTCCAATCGGTAATTTTTCGAGATAGTCCAAAATCTCTTGGTGTTTACTCATAGAAGTCCCCTCTACCTAGGCGGAAATCATAATAATCGCGCATTTTACGCGTATAGCGGTCACTCCCTTTGAATTGACGAAAGAGACGAAAGCCAGCCTTTAAAGCGACCTTTTGACTCCCTGTATTTTCAACATGGGTGACAATCTTAAGCTCCTTCAGTTGAAATTTCTCAAACGATAGATAAACCAACTCTTTGACCGCTTCTGTCATCAGACCCTTTCCCCAAAAATCTTTGCGTAAAAAGTAGCCTAACTCAGCCTCTCCCTTAATCTCATCCAACTTTTCAAACTTGATGGAGCCAATCATCTGATTGGTTTCCTTATCACAGATCGCCCAAACCCCCAAAGGATTTTTCATGAAATAGTTGGCTAGTACATATTGAGTTTCAGCAAGATCGGCTTGTGCAGGAAAGATAAATTGTAGGTTATCAGGATTCGAAGCAATCTTATAAAAATCTTCCGCATCCTCAAAGAGAAAAGGTCGTAAATACAACCTTTGTGTTTCAATTAGTGAATAGGCAGCTAAGTGCGTCCAAATATTCATTTCAAACTCCATTGTTCGTGTATCCAGCCGCCACTATCAGATCCCTAGTTCTGTCACTATTCCTCTACCAACTGGATATTTGCTCCAAGTTGAGTCAATTTATGAATAATATCTGAATACCCGCGAAGGATGTATTCCACATTTGTAATTTCTGTTGTTCCAGAAGCCATGAGACCGGCGATCACTAAAGCCGCACCAGCTCGAAGATCCGTCGCTTTCACACTGGATCCTGTCAATTGATTTGGTCCTTCATAGATAATGTGGTCGTTCAAGGTCGAAATAGTAGCCCCCATTTTAGCCAATTCTGGCACATGGTTGACCCGCTTTTCATAAATCGTATCAACAATTCGACCACGTCCTGCAGCAGTTAAGAGCAAAGGTGTGATCGGTTGCTGTAAATCAGTCGCAAAACCAGGATAAGGAGAAGTTTTGATCTGGATCGCCTTCAAGCCTGTTTGTTTTTCCACAAAGATGCTATCTTCAGAAATGGTCATGCGCACACCCATTTCCTCTAACTTGGCAATATAGCTCTCCAAATGCTCGTACAAGACATTATTGATCTGAATGCCTTCTCCGATAGCAGCCGCAAGCGCAATATAGGTTCCTGCTTCGATGCGATCAGGAATCACCTGATGTCTCGTCCCATGCAAATGCGGAACACCATCAATGGTAATGATATCCGTCCCTGCTCCCCGAATATGGGCTCCCATGTTGTTGAGCAAGGTTACCACATCGATAATCTCAGGTTCCCGCGCAGCATTTTCGATCACTGTCCGACCTTCAGCCTTGACCGCTGCCAAAATCGTATTGATCGTTGCACCGACACTAACAGTATCCATGTAGATGTTTGCTCCTTGAAGAGGCTTGCCATCAGTCGCAAGTTTCATACTAGAGCCATCCATGGTCATAGCAGCTCCCATCGCTTCAAAGGCCTTCAAATGCAAATCGATCGGACGCGGGCCAAGATCACACCCGCCAGGTAGTCCAACTGTTGCTTGACCGTAGCGCCCTAATAAACTGCCATAGAAATAATAGGAGGCACGGAGACTATTGATCTTTCCAAATGGCATGGGCATATCCTTCACCCCACGAGGATCAATGATCAAACTGTCTTCTTTGCGCTCGATCTTAGCCCCCATAATGGTCATGATGTCAATCAAACTTGCAACATCTGAGATATCCGGTACCCCATCAAGGGTCACGATATCATCCGCCAGAATAGTTGCAGGAATCAGGGCCACTACGCTGTTTTTTGCACCACTAATGGTCACCTCTCCTTTTAGAGGGCGACCACCATTTATTACAATTTTTTTCATCTTAATAATTCATTAGCTCTTTCAAGTCTTTTTCCTTTTACTATCGTTTTTTTGCAACGGAAATAAAAGGGACAACGTATTTAAAATACTGCATCTATTATACCACAGATCGCCCTATTTTTCCATCTGTAGGAATTTTCAACACGAAAAAAAGCTAGGATCATCTTGACCCTAACTTTTCCATTTCAACGAATTATTTTACAGCATCTTTCAAGGCTTCTACCTTGTCCAAATGTTCCCATGGAAGGTCAATATCTGTTCGTCCCATATGGCCATAAGCCGCTGTTTGACGGTAGATAGGACGTTTAAGATCAAGCATTGCAATGATACCAGCTGGGCGCAAGTCAAAGAGATTACGGACAGCAGATTCAAGTTTGCTTTCAGCAACTGTCGCCGTTCCGAAAGTATCAACACGGACAGATACAGGGGTAGCAACACCGATAGCATAAGCCAGTTGTACTTCTGCTTTCTTAGCAAGACCAGCAGCTACGATGTTTTTGGCAATGTAGCGAGCTGCATATGAAGCTGAACGGTCAACCTTAGTGGCATCTTTACCAGAGAAGGCACCACCACCGTGTCTTGAGTAGCCACCATAAGTATCAACAATAATCTTACGACCAGTCAAACCAGAGTCCCCTTGAGGTCCTCCAATAACAAAACGACCTGTTGGGTTGATAAAG
This sequence comes from uncultured Streptococcus sp., assembly GCA_902479835.1. Classification (GTDB taxonomy): domain Bacteria; phylum Bacillota; class Bacilli; order Lactobacillales; family Streptococcaceae; genus Streptococcus. The sequence goes on from CABSQC010000058.1 coordinate 5,837, forward strand.
AATTTAGTCTCATTATCCAAGTATTCGGCTGGAATAACTGCCTTAATGACTTTTTCAATAACGTCTTGACGAATTTGGTCGTTAGTCGCTTCAGGATCGTGTTGTGTTGAAATAACAACAGCATCAACACGTACTGGTTGGTCATTCTCATCATACTCAACAGTAACCTGAGATTTAGCATCTGGACGAAGATAGGAAATCTCACCAGATTTACGCAAATCTGCCAATTTTTTAACCAATTTATGTGAAAGGCTAACTGGAAGTGGCATAAACTCTGGAGTTTCGTCAATAGCAAAACCAAACATCAAACCTTGGTCACCAGCTCCGATAAGATCAAGTGGATCTTGATCACCAGTTCCACGAACTTCAAGTGCTTCATTAACACCTTGAGCAATATCTGGAGATTGTTCGATTAATGATGGGTGAACTCCAACAGATTCTGCCGCAAAGCCGTATTCTGCATTGTTATAACCAATTTCAGCGATAGTATCACGAACCACACGGTTAATGTCCACATAAGCTGTTGTAGAAACCTCACCAAAAACATGGACAGAACCAGTGTAAACAGCTGTTTCTGCTGCTACATGGGCGTCTGGATCTTCTGCTAAAATCGCATCGAGAATGGCATCTGAAATTTGGTCTGCAATTTTATCTGGATGCCCTTCAGATACTGATTCAGACGTGAAAAGTTTACGTTCTGACATATAAAATGTCCCCCTTTTAATATGAAAAATAGTATTAGACAGCACGGATTTAACCGTCTCCTAATAGGTAAAACGCTATTCTCCTGATAGAGATAAACGCCGTTAAAAAGTTACAAAGAACCAACAGCCAAGCTATGATGACTGTTGCCTTATCGGGACTTAATAACTATCCTCCATTATATCATTTTTTTCAGTCTAGTCATATAGTTATTTATTATCAAGCCTCATCAATAATTTATAGTGAGCATTTTACCATCTTTTGTATTATACTTAGGATATGAAAACTTATGAACACGTTTATGACATCTTATCGAAGAGTCCTGATTTTGTGACGGGAGAGAGCTTGGCTAAAAGCCTTGGCGTCTCACGGACAGCCATTTGGAAGGCAATTCAAACACTTCAAGAACAAGGAATTGGCATTACAAGTGTCCGCAAGAAAGGCTACTATTTAGAAAAGGGAGATATTCTTCTTCCTCAAGACATCTCTAAGCAACTCAACATTCCAGTCTACTTTAATCCAGATTCTAACTCTACCCAACTAGAT
>CABSQC010000059.1 GCA_902479835.1 uncultured Streptococcus sp.
AAGCATTACTGTAAGAGCGAATAGTGGAGCCACCTTTTTCGACAGCCTGAGCTAATACGGCGATTGTTTCCTTTCGGATAGCTTTGACTTCTCTAGCAGTCAAGCTTTGACCCAAACGAGCTGGGTGAACCTTGGCTCGATAAAGGACCTCATCTACATAGATATTGCCCAGACCAGCCACTAATTTTTGGTCTAAAAGAGCTGATTTAATGGGTTTCCTTGATTTTTTAAGAGCTGCTTGGAAGACTGGTTCTTTAAAATCCGCTTCCGTTGGCTCTGGACCAATTTTTTTCGCCAAAAAATAGCTGTCTATAAACTCAGGCACTAAAACTTCCATGGTCCCAAACTTGCGGACATCTTCATAGACCAGGGTGCTGCCATCAGTAAAATAAAAGAAGACATGGGCGTGCTTGCGAAAAGGGACTTCGTCTGGATAAAAGAAATACTTGCCTTCCATACGTAAATGCGAGATCAAAACCAAATCCGTCAAATAAAACAAGAGGTATTTCCCGCGGCGCCCCATGGCCCGAATTTCTTGACCTGGGAGATCTTGACGAAAAGCATCCAGATCCGTCTGAATCATCTTTGGATACTTTACTTCCACTGCTTGGATGGTTTTCCCAAGAATTAATTTCTCAAGACCACGCCGAACGGTCTCAACTTCTGGTAATTCAGGCATAGAACTCCTTTCAAAAACAAGAAGCAGGCTTCTGCCCACCTCTTCTTAATATTCTTTTTCGTTATAACCGAAATCGGCAAGATCCAATTTCTTATCCCGCCAATTTTTCTTGACCTTGACCCAAGTTTCTAGGAAGACCTTGTCCCCTAGCATCAGCTCGATATCCTTACGCGCAAGGGTTCCGATCTTCTTGAGCATGGCGCCACCTTTTCCGATGACAATCCCTTTTTGGCTATCACGTTCCACCATGATGGTCGCACGGATATGAACCTTATCTGTTTCTTCATCCCGCTTCATGGAATCCACTACTACTGCAACAGAGTGGGGAATTTCTTCTCGTGTCAAGTGCAAGACCTTTTCACGGATCATTTCAGAGACCAAGAAACGCTCTGGGTGGTCAGTAATCTGATCTGCTGGGAAATATTGGAAACCTTCTTCTAAGTTTTCGCTCAAAATGTCAATCAAACGCGAAACATTGTTTCCTTGAAGGGCTGAAATCGGCACAATTTCCTTGAAATCCATCTGACTACGGAAGTCATCGATTTGCGCCAAGAGTTGGTCAGGGTGGACCTTGTCAATCTTATTGACCACAAGGATGACGAGCACTTTAGCTGCTTTAAGGCGTTCGATGATCATATCATCACCCTTGCCACGCGCTTCATCTGCTGGCACCATAAAGAGTACGGTATCGACTTCCCGAAGGGTACTATAGGCTGACTCCACCATGAAGTCTCCAAGTGCGGTCTTGGGTTTGTGAATCCCTGGGGTATCGATAAAGACGATCTGTTCCTTATCGGTCGTGTAGATTCCCATAATCTTATTGCGCGTTGTTTGCGCTTTGTCACTCATGATGGCAATTTTTTGCCCCATGACGTGGTTCAAAAATGTTGACTTCCCAACATTGGGACGTCCTAATATGGCTACAAAGCCTGATTTAAATGTCATAGTTTCCTTTCACGAGGGCATGCTCCCTCTTATCCAAATACCAAGGCCCAGAATTTGGGCACAAAAATGATCAATCCTGTCACCAAGGCAAAACCTGATACAACGAGGACCGCTCCAGCCGCCATGTCTTTGGCATTCTTTGCCAACATGGAGAAATGGTAGTTACTAGCTAGATCCACCACATTTTCAATGGCTGAATTCATAATTTCAAAAGCAATCACCAAAGTGATGCTGAGCAATAAAAAGAGCCATTCCGTCGCAGAAATCCTAAATACCAAACCAGCAAGCATTGCTACAAGGGCTGATAAGGCGTGCTTGCGCATATTGCGCTCTTCTTTGATCGATGTAAAAATTCCTGTTATCGCAAACTCCAGGCTTGAAGTGAAGTCTCGATTTTTCCATTTTCGCTTATTGTCTTGTGAGTCCATAGGCTGTCAAAATCTCTTCCTGTAAGCCAAACATTTCCTTTTCTTCTTCTGGCGTATAGTGATCATAGCCATTGATGTGAAGAAAACCATGTACTGCCAAAAATCCCATTTCGCGCTCAAAGCTATGGCCATATTCTTCCGCTTGCTCCCGCGCCTTGTCAATTGAAATAAAGAGCTCACCAATATAGGTATCGAATTCCGCCATCATCTCTGCCAATTCTGGATTTTCTTCAAGGTCTTCCTCATCAAAAGAAATCTCCATCTCAGGCTTGTATTCTAAACTGATGACATCTGTCGGACGATCCGTATCACGGTATTCAAGATTTAGTTCATGACTGCGTTCATTGGTCACAAAAGTCACAGCCATTTCCTTGTCTTCTTTCCCAATTTTTTGAGCAGCAAATTCTAAAATTTCTTGCGTTTGTTTTAAGATTTCGTCAGAAACTTGTCCCGTCTCATCTACCATTTCAATATACATCTGGATCACCTCACTATTATCACTTTATTATATCACAAAAACCAGCCTATATACTAGATACAGGCTGGTTTTCAAACTTTTTCTTTGCATGATCATCTTACACCACTGTTTGCTGGATGGCATTCATCTGGGCATAGATCCCGCCTTGTGTAACCAGTTCCTCGTGTCTACCACGCTCTACAATGCGTCCTTCTGATAGAACCAAGATCTGATCCGCATCTTGGATAGTGGACAAGCGATGGGCAATAATAAAGGTGGTCCGGCCCTTTTGCAGGACTGCCATAGCCTTCTGAATGATTTCCTCTGTCTCCGTATCAATGTGGGAGGTTGCTTCGTCCAGAATCAAAATTTTCGGATTCATGTAGAGCGTCCGCGCAAAGGAAATCAATTGGCGTTCGCCACTTGAGAAGGCCGAGCCTTTTTCAACTACTGGATGATCAATTCCCTTTTCAAGACGCTCTACAAAAGGCCAAGCCCCGACTTTTTTCAGTGCTTCTTTGACCGCATCCCGGTCAATATGTTTCTGACTCATGGCCACATTACTAGCAATGGTTCCTGTAAATAGATAAGGATCTTGCAGAACAATGCCCATGTGGCTTCGTAGGCTCTCACGAGAGACTTGGCGAATATCTTGCCCATCGATCAAAATCACTCCTTCTTGAGGATCATAGAAACGATAGAGCAGATTCATAATAGAAGACTTACCCGATCCAGTATGGCCCACAAGAGCGATGGTTTCCCCGGGACTCGCCTGAAAGGCAATATCCTGTAAAACTGGCTTGCCTTCTTCATAAGCAAATTGAACATCATCAAACACGACTTGAGCCTTTTCTATCTTCAGTTCCGATACACCATCGGCCTCTATGGGTTGATCCAAAAATGCAAGGACGCGACTCCCCGTCTCTAGTGATCGCCGAATATTCGGAAATTGACGACTGAGATTGGCCATGAGATCAAACAGATTGATGACATAGTTAATATTGATAAATAAGAGACCAGCTGTCACACCGATATTGCCCTGTAGGAAAGAAATCCCAGCGATGGTCAATATACCTGCAATCACTAAAAACTTGAGCAATTCTGTCAAGGTCCAAGAAGCGATGGAATCAGCTAAGAGGATCCGATCATTGGCTCCTAGCATCTTCTGGGTAGTGGCTTCAAACTCCTCTACCACACCAGGCTCTTGATGATAGAGCTGAATCATACTGGCACCATGCAAGAGTTCATTGACTTGGGTATTGACCTCGCTTCTCGCATCAAAGAAATCCTTCATAGGCTGGTCCGTCATGACCTTGTAGAGATACTGGATTCCATAGAAAATTGGAAAAACTAGACACAAGAGTAACCCCATCATAGGACTCAGGTAAAAGAGAATCCCTAGGATAAAGAGAAATCGCACCAAATAGATGACTAGTATCATACAAGAGTTATAAAACTGGGTCCGCAAGGTCTCCGTATCATTGACAATTCTTGTTGCGATCTTTCCAGCCGGCTTGTCATCAAAATAAGAAATAGGCAGACCTTGCATGACTTGAAAGGCTTGGTCTCTCAGACTAGCGGTTACTTGATTACTTCCATGCAGTAAGATCCGATTTCCTAGGTAGCTAATCAGCTGTCCTAGGCTCAAGACTAAGAGATAAAATGCTCCCATCTGAAGCAAGTCCCCTTGTCCTCCACCGTGGGTCAGTGCAGTCAAAGGCCCATCGATCATCTTTTGGAGAAGAAAAGGAGACAATTCAGAAAAAATGGTGGCTAGTAAGAGACAAATAAAGCCGGAAAGAAAAACCGTCGGATAAAGAGTGATCCGAGATAATAATCGTTTCAATACTATCATCTTATTCTCCTTCCTGTTTTTGTTGCCGTTGGTATTGTTCATAATACCAACCCTCTTGAGCCAGTAAATCACTAGCTCTACCTTCTTCTACAATCTGTCCTTGATCCAAGACAATGATCCAATCCGCCTGATGAACCGCAGACAAGCGATGGGAAACAATGAGGGTCGTCTTGCCTTTTCGCTCTGTTTGAATGGTGTCAATAATGGCCTGTTCAGTCTTAGCATCTACTGCCGAAAGGGAATCATCTAACAGCAAGAGATCCGCATCCCTTAAAAAAGCACGTGCCAACGAGATCCGCTGTTTTTGACCTCCTGATACAGAGACTCCTTTCTCACCAATCAAGGTGTCCATTCCCTGAGACATCCGCTCAAGATCATCTGCAAAAGCAGCTTGGGCTACAGCTTCCACCAAATCCTCTTCACTAGCACCATTTTTACCCAGAGCAATATTGTCACGAATAGATTTTGAGAATAAAATATGTTCTTGGGAAACATAGCCGATTTTAGCTTCAATGGAGTGTCGGTTGTAGTCCACAATCGGTTGCTGGTTGACCAAGAATTCTCCCTCACCAACTGGGTACTGCCGCAAGAATTGTCGAACCAAACTAGTCTTCCCTGCTCCGGTACGACCAACAATTCCAACTGTCTGTCCTTTCTGAATGGTCCAATCAATGCCTGATAGACTCTTTCGCTCAGCACCAGGATAGCTGAAAGAATAATCCTTAAACTGCACCGAATCAATCTGCTCTAAATAGTTAGGACCATCTAGTTCGAGATCATCCGTTTCATCAATCACTTCTTTTAATTTTTTATAGGACATTTGCCCTGTCTGATAGACCAAGATCAGGTCCGCCATCATCCACATAGGTTCAATTAAAAAGACCAAATACAGCTGCAAAGCCAATAACTTGCCAAGGCTCAATTGTCCACTTGCTAATGACTGACCTCCAAATACCAAGAGTAGGACCGTCGAAAAACCAATAAACAAAAGGGCTAAGGGGCCAAAAGAATACTGGATAGAGGCAATTTTGTCCCCTGTTTTGGATAGACTGGCTGTTTTTTTCTGAAACTGTTTGACCTGCTGGTCCCGCCTACTATAGGCTCGCATGACACGGATCCCTTCGATGGACTCCAAGACTTCATCGTTCAATTGAGCGACTGCTTCCCGGTTTTGCTCAACATACTCCTCCTGCTTTCTACTCAAAAAATAGGTCGAGACGACGAGGAAGATCATCGGAATAAAGGAAATCAAGGTTAATTGCCAAGAAATGAAAAACATGGTCGGAATAATAAAGGCAAACAAGCCACCGCCAAACAGGAGCACCATCATCCCGTAACCAGCCATGTCGGCCATGCCATCGACATCCGTCGTGAACCGCGTCAAGAGATCTCCTGAACGGAATTTCTCAAAAAAGGGACGCCGCATAGCTACTAGTTTACGAAAAGCTTGTCCCTGAAGGGTCGCCTTGAAATGAACTGACGACTGAAACAGGCGCAACTGCCAATAAAAAGCCGTCAGGTAATTGAGGATGGCTGATCCTACCAAGAGGAACATATCCCATACAAAGTTGGATTGCGTCAGCGTCTGCTGACTCAAATGATCCACTAGACGCTGAATAACTTGCGTCGGGATCAATAAGGTGTAATCATAAAGAATCAGGACCATAGCGATCTTCACATATCGCCACTTGCGCTCCCTGATATACTCCCAAATAGCTCTGATCATATATTCTCCTTTTCAAAATGGCACAGAAAAAACCCAAGTAAGGAGCTGAGTAGGTGCTCAGTCCACACTTGGGCCTTCTGATGCCTATCACCAATTCAGTTAAGGCAGGCAAAAATGCATACAAAAAACCCAAGACAGACTCCTCCATCTTGGGTTTCATTCATTTTTTAAATGGAACTCAACTGAGATTGGAGAAGCTGTGTATTCAATTGTGTCATCAAAACATCTACTTTGTTCATGATGGTTTTCTCCTTTCTCTTTGTTGTTCTAACTTTACCACGGATTTCCTTGCTTGTCAACGTTTTTTTGAAAATTGTTGAAAAAAGCCGGACTTTTAAAGATGGACTTGCAAAAAAAGAAGCCTAGATCTTCTCTAAGCTTCTCTCTTCTGCTATGCTAGTTGCCGGGATTGAACCGGCGACCTCATCCTTACCATGGATGCGCTCTACCGACTGAGCTATATCCGAGGGAAGGACCGGAATCGAACCGGCGACCCGCGCATACAACGCTGCTCTACCTCTGAGCTACCTTCCCGGTACAGAGCCCCTCCACGCACCGCGGCATACGCCACGGCAAGGCCGCGCGCACCGGGCCGGTCGGAAACCGGCGCCGTTGCGGTGCGTTTCATCGGGTGCTGCCAATCGCCGCCCGTCTCCGGGCGACAATCCGTTCGGGCGCGAACGCCCATGTCGTTTGTTTCGCGCACGCGCCGCCCGCGCCGAAGCACCGGGGCACAGCGTGGTTCACGCCTCGACGGCTTATCCCCTTCGTCTCGGATGCTTCGGGGGTGTGCGCGAATGCTTGTTTTGCAGCGGTTTTCCAGCAGATCCTTTGCCGACGCGCGAAACGAAAACGCCCCCGGAG
>CABSQC010000060.1 GCA_902479835.1 uncultured Streptococcus sp.
ATGTTCTTATATTATAACAAAATTTAGTCTAAATGAGGTGTATTTATGGTTGATGATTGTATTTTTTGTAAGATTATAGCTGGCGACATTCCTACATCCAAAGTCTATGAGGACGAGGAGGTCCTCGCATTTTTGGACATCTCTCAGGTTACTCCTGGTCATACGTTAGTCGTTCCAAAAAAACACGCTCGCAACCTCTTAGAGATGGACGAAACTGCCACAGCTCAACTGTTTGCACGTGTCTCTAAAGTTGCTAAAAAAGTAGAAGCCGCTACTCAAGCCAAGGGAATGAATATCATCAGTAACATGGAAGAAGTTTCTGGACAAACTGTTTTTCACACCCATGTCCACATTATCCCTCGCTATTCCACTCAAGATGAACTGGCCATTTCATTTACTGAACACGAACCTAATTTTGAACAATTAGCAGTTCTCGCAGAAACCATCAAAAACAGCTAAGAGGAGACCATATGAAACTCAAAAATCTCTTTTGGTTTGCAACAGGAGCTAGCATTAGCTACCAATTGGTTAAAAACCGCAAAGAAATCAAAACTGAGGTGACTGAATCCAGCCAATTGGTTAAGGGCGTTCAAGATAACCTAGCAAAAATCCAACGTAATCTGGATATTATCCAAGACCAAAAGACCAATCTTCAAGAATTGGTAACGGATTTCCAATACAAGACCAAACTGTTTCGTCAACAAGCAACAGCCTCTCTAAAAGAAATTCAAGACATCTGGCAACCAAGTAAAAACGATTGAGAAAACTCAATCGTTTTTTTCTTATTCCGAAGGTACCGCAGGTGTCACACTGCTCGACTCTGTAGCTGCAGGGGCAACTGGCGTTACTGGTGCGACAGAACTTTGAGGTGTCACCACTCCCGTATCCTGAGTCGATGGGGCAACTGGCAGTTGGTTAAACTCTTGGTAAACAGGTGCTTCCTCAGAAGATGCCACTGGCGTATCATTTTGAGAAGAAGCATTCTTCAAATCTTCATCTCCATCCAATAGATAAGCATTGGTTTTCAGTGTTTTTATTTCTTTCTTGCCTAAAGCTTTGCGGATGATATTTTGAATTTTTAAGATATGTTTTGAAGTGACAATCTGGTAGCTACCACCATCTGCTAAGGTTGCATCTTCTCCTTTCAACTGGTACTGATGAATCGTTGAAAGGGCATCTTTATAGCCGAGCAATTGAAGAAGGCTGTTGCTGTCAAGTGAAATGTTGGTTTGCATATTGTCACTAACAGACTCAATGATTCCTTTATAATGACTCAAACTATTGAGGCTTAAAACTTTCTCAACAATCTTTTTGATCACTTCACGTTGGCGTTTTTGACGTCCGTAGTCTCCTTCTGGGTCTTGGTAGCGCATGCGTGAATAAACGAGAGCTTGGTCCCCATTAATCTCCTGACGTCCTGGTGCGATCTTAGCCGTATATTCTGGCTCATTTTCCTCGATCGAGATATCGAAGTCAAATGGATTGTTGACCGTAATGCCACCAACCTTATCCACTAATTGAACCAATCCCTTCATATTGATCATGACATAACGGTCAATATGGATATTCAAGAGATCCTGAATGGTCTTAATGGCTAACTTGGCACCACCTTGAGCATAGGCCGAATTCAATTTTGCTTGGACTGTTTCGCCATCTGAAGTAATATTGGTTAAAATATCTCTTTCCAAGCTAGTCATGGTTGTTTCTTTGGTTTGAGGATTAACAGTCACCAAAATCATGGTATCACTATTTCCGGCCCAAGGATCTTCCCGAGAACCACTACCTGTATCAACCCCCATCAAAAGAATGGTCATCGGCTTGTTTTCTGCGATGACATTGGTCTCATTCCCAAAGCCCTTATAGGTCTTACTGAGGGTCCCTGTTGTTTGATTGAGGATGGTGAGACCATAGGCCCCGATCCCAATCACTGTTACCGTCAATAAGCTCAAAAACATCAAAATAATTTTTTTAACCATGTAGACTCTCTCTCTAATCTATCAGTTTGCCCATAAGGTAAACATCTAAGAATTCTCCTTCAGCTGAACAAGCTCCACGAGCTTGGCAACCTTCAATCTCAAAACCTAACTTTTTATACAGGTGAACCGCTCGTTCATTGCGCACTTGGACATTCAAGATTAATTTCCTAAGAACACCGGTCGAGTGCGCCCACTCGATTCCTTCTTCCAACAAGATCTGTCCAAGCCCTTGATTCCAATAAGCTTTTCGAACCACAATAAAGACATCTCCAATATGCTGAACAGACCGTTGAGAAGCCGCAGTGATATTTAACAAAGCTGCCAGTTCCTGATCTAGAAATAACAAGAGGCAAATCCGATTATCCGCCATTTCTTGGACCATTAGAAAATGCTCCATGTCTGCTGGAGACATGCCTATCCCAGCTTCATCTAGCGTCATGTAATCTGACTCTTTCCCAACTTGATTTAAGAAATCAATGACAAGAGCCGCGTCTGCACTTTCAGCTTGCCGAATTTCTAATGTCACTTCCTTTTCCTTAGTCATCGGTTTTTTCCACCTGCTCAAAGGATGCTAGTAAAGCTTCTGCACGCGCTCCATGAGCCTCAAAAGCCAACTCTCGCCCATCTTCCAATTTTCGGATAAAAATTTTAAGATAAGCATCTGAGAGACTCGGCTCAATCAACTCTCCCCATTCAATAATGGTAGCACCATCTCCAAACAGAAAATCATCTAAATCAATCGAATCTGGATCATTCCCAATCCGGTAAACATCCAAGTGGTACAAAGTCAAGCGGCCTTCGTATTCACGAACAATGGTATAGGTCGGACTTTTAATCATCTGATCAATCCCTAACCCCTTTGCAATTCCTTTGGTAAAGGTCGTTTTTCCTGCTCCTAGATCACCTGATAAGATAATCACGTCTTGCTTTTCTAAGAGTTTTCCTAGCTGTTTTCCTAGAGCAATCAGCTCTGTTTCATTGTGACTAATCATTTCTCTATTATACCAAACTTTTTAAAAATCTGCTCTTTCTTTTAGAAATTGTTCCACTCAGGTTTGCTTTTTAGATAGATAGTCAAACTATTTTAAAGCAAAATAAGTTAAGTGATGCTGCAAAAAAATAAATTTGAGTTCCAATTTTTAAATCGATTTAAGAAAATACTGAAACTTTCCGCCGTGAGAAAAGTGCCTGAAACAATAACGTTTCAGGCACTCGGAATTATTGAGACCTTAGGCTCAATAATTAGTCATGGAACTTCAAAGAAGTTCGCTGACGTCCGTACTCACCTAAGGAATATTTTTGGTATAACTTTGTCTTCAATCTGAAAGGAATGGGAAACCACTCCCATTCCTTTTTAAATATTTCCCTGATAACTAATTCAAGGCCATGCTAACGTAGTTTAAAATAAAGAGAACATCTAGGATCCAAATCATGCTGTGCACTTCTTTGGCTTCTCCTTTAACCACTTTCACTAAGCTATAGGTGATAAATCCAGCAGCGATCCCTTGTGTAATCGAGTAGCTGAAGCCCATAAAGATAGAGGTGAAGAAAGCAGGAACTGCTTCTGACATATCTTCCCAATGGATATTTTTCAAGCCACTCAACATCATGATCCCAACAACAATCAAAATTGGGGCTGTGGCAGCGGTCGGTACAATCGCCAACAACGGACTAAAGAGACTTGAAATAGCAAAACAGATCGCTACAACCAAGGCTGTCAAACCAGTGCGCCCACCAGCTCCAATACCAGCTGCAGATTCAACATAAGTCGTTACGTTTGAAGTTCCTGCAATGGCTCCGACTGAAGTCGCTACAAGGTCTGAATAGAGGGCCTTATCTAATTTCGCTGATTGATGGTTTTCCCCATTCGTCGCAACAATCCCAACTTTTTCACCCGTACCGATCAAAGTTCCAATTGTATCAAAAATATCGGTCAAGGAGAAGGCTAAGATTGCCATTAAGGTTTCAGGCAAACGAGACGTATTGGAAATCAACGAACCCAATCCTTTCGATCCTAAAGCTTGACCAAAGATCGTGCCTAAATCATTAAAGGCAGCTCCTAGATGGTTACTTGCAAAGTCGATTTTGCTGATATCAACAACATGGATTAGAATTCCAAGAACCGTCGTCACTAAGATGGAAAGGATAATCCCTCCCTTAATCCCTTTGACAACAAAGAAAATGGTAATCGCAAGACCAACAAGGGCCAAGAGGACAGCTGGATTGTTAAAATCAACCAAACCAGGAACAGCAGATGCATTGGCTGAGATCGTTGCATTCGCCTTATCTGCTCCTTCACCGACCACTGTATAGGTATGAGGGTCAATCGTGAATTTTAAAAATCCTGCATTCTTAATCCCAACATAGGCCAAGAAAATCCCGATCCCCGCTGAAATAGCAGAGCGAAGAGCAGTCGGAATCGATTCGATGATCATCTTCCGAACTTTTGTCAATGTGATAATCAATGAGATCACACCACAAATGAAGACCATTCCCAAAGCTTCCTGCCATGAGTAGCCCATACCAAATACAACGGTAAAGGTAAAGAAGGCATTCAAGCCCATCCCAGGTGCTTGTGCATAAGGTAAATTGGCATAAAAAGCCATCATCAAGGTCCCGACAACGGATCCAATAATCGTTGCAAGGAAGACTCCTTGAGCTGGCATACCTGTTTGTGACAACATTTGAGGGTTTACGAAGAGGATATAACTCATCGCAAAAAAGGTTGTCAAACCAGCAAGAACCTCTGTTCGAACAGTGGTTCCATGTTCTGAAAGTTTAAAAAACTTATCCATTTCAGAATAAACTCCTTTTTCATCATTCTCGCTCCCAATCAATTTGCGAACGTTATTTCTATTTTACCAAAAGATCTTTCGTCTTTCAAGAAATCCTACTTCTCTTCTTGATTTTTGAGCGCTTTTCCGATTTTTCTGATATAATGGTCTCATTCTTCTCGAAAGGAACTGAAATATGCATAAAAAGATGATCGCTCTAGATCTAGACGGAACCCTCTTAAATTCCGAAAGCAAATTGAGCGACTTTACGATTGATACCATTAAAAAAATTAGCGCTCTTGGCCATAAAATCATTATTACAACAGGACGTCCCTATCGTATGGCCCATACCTATTACAAACAACTAGAGCTTGATACTCCGATGATCAATTTCAATGGCTCCCTCACCCATCTGCCTGAGAAAAAATGGGCAGATGAACAATGTTTAACCTTAGATAAAAAATACCTCCTAGATATGGTCGCCAACCGGGATACCATCCAAGCGGACTTTATAGCTGGCGAATACCGCAATAAATTCTTTATTACCGATCCAAATGAGCAAGTCGCAGACCCTAAATTATTCGGTATCGAGGCTTTCCAACCAGAAAATCAATTTAATCCAGAACGGGTAACAAGTGACCCAAACTGTATCCTTTTTCAAACGAAAGCGGAAGACAAATATGCTCTGGCAGATGAAATGAATCGGCATTATGACTACAATCTGTCTATTAATACTTGGGGTGGTCCTTTAAATATTCTGGAATGCAATCCCAAAAATGTAACCAAAGCATCCGCTCTGACCTACCTTCTGGATAAACTCAATATGGATCAGAAAGATTTGATTGCCTTTGGAGACGAGCACAATGATACTGAGATGCTAGCTCTAGCTGGTTATGGATACGCTATGAAAAATGCCAGCTCCATCCTTCTCCCCTATGCAGACTCCATCACTGATTTCACGAATAATGAAGATGGTGTCGCGCGTCAACTCATTCAATTATTCTTATAATAGGAACAGACATGAGCTATCCCCTCATGTCTTTTTCTGCGCTAAATCCTTAATCGGTTAATCAATACCCTTCTTTTTTTCCATTTTTTTATTGTTCAATAGATAAGTTTGTGATATTATTAACATAGTTATTAAAGAAGCGCTTTCAAAAATTCTAAACCGCTTCTCGTTCACTTAAGGAGGAACAAAATGAAAGCTGTTGTTGTAAATCCAGAAGGTACTGGTGTTGAAATCGTTGCAAACAAAGACATGCGTCCACTTGAAACAGGGGAAGCTCTTGTTCAAATCGAATACTGTGGTGTCTGCCACACTGACTTGCACGTTGCTCACGGGGACTTCGGTAAAGTTCCAGGCCGTGTTCTTGGACACGAAGGAATCGGAATTGTGAAAGAAGTCGCTCCAGATGTCAAGAGCCTAAAAGTTGGAGATCGTGTCAGTGTCGCATGGTTTTTCGAAGGATGTGGAACTTGTGAATACTGTACAACCGGTCGCGAAACCCTTTGCCGTACTGTAAAAAATGCTGGTTATTCTGTTGACGGAGGAATGGCTGAGCAATGTATCGTTACTGCAGATTACGCAGTGAAAGTACCTGAAGGATTAGATCCAGCCCAAGCTTCTTCTATCACTTGTGCAGGTGTTACAACTTACAAAGCCATCAAAGAAGCCAAAGCAGAACCAGGACAATGGATCGTTATCTACGGAGCTGGTGGATTGGGTAACTTGGCTGTTCAATATGCCAAGAAAGTCTTCAACGCACATGTCATCGCTGTTGATATCAACAATGACAAACTGGAATTGGCGAAAGAAGTTGGTGCAGACTTTGTCATCAACGGTCGCGAAGTCGAAGATGTCCCAGGATTGATCAAAGAAAAAACAAATGGTGGAGCTCACTCTGCTGTCGTAACAGCTGTTTCTAAAGTAGCTTTCAACCAAGCAGTAGATTCTGTTCGTGCAGGTGGCCGCATTGTCGCAGTTGGTCTTCCTTCTGAAATGATGGACCTCAGCATTGTGAAAACTGTATTAGATGGTATCCAAGTCATTGGTTCTCTTGTAGGAACTCGTAAAGACTTGGAAGAAGCCTTCCAATTTGGCGCAGAAGGTTTGGTAGTGCCAGTCGTTCAAAAACGTCCAGTAGAAGATGCTGTCAAAGTCTTTGACGAAATGGAAGCTGGAACCATTCAAGGACGTATGGTAC
>CABSQC010000061.1 GCA_902479835.1 uncultured Streptococcus sp.
ATTCAGAACATAGCCGATACTCCCCTTTTTCAGACAAAGATCCAAATCCAGTAAATCAATCGTCCCGATAAATTTTCCATTTTCTTTTAGCTCGATCCCCCATCTTCCAAGTGGGCTCGCTAGGTAAAAGAGGGCAATATTATTACGCGTCTCTTCTAGACTTTGATTGGTTGGAAAGGTATAGCGCGTAACTGTCTCATCAGAAGCATACTCAAACATAGCTGGTGCATCATCAAGAGTGACCGGACGCAAGTGCAAACGCTCTGTCTCCACTTCACGATAAGCTGCTAACTTCACATATAAATTTTCCATTTGACACTCCTTCTTTAGGGATTAGTTTAGCAAATAACCTAAAGGAAGGCAAGCTCAAATTTTTCTTGCTTTTTAACCCACTTTTCTATACAATTAAATCAATCAAAACAATCAGATAAGGAGTGAAAAGGTCATTGAGTCAAGAGAGCCATCTCACACCAATGGCCTTTTTACACCTAAATCTGAGCAAGGAGGCAAGAATGCTCATTGGAATTCCTAAAGAAATTAAAAACAACGAAAATCGGGTCGGTTTGACACCTGCAGGCGTACAAAGCTTGGTGAAGAAAGGTCATCACGTTTTGGTGGAAACAAATGCCGGACTTGGTTCTGGCTTTGCAGATGAAGATTACGCCAAACAAGGAGCGACTATTGTTGCGACTGCTGCAGAAGCTTGGGCCGCTGAGATGGTGGTCAAAGTCAAAGAACCCCTCGCTGAAGAATATGGCTTCCTTCGCGAAGACCTCTTGCTCTTCACCTACTTGCACATGGCTGCTGCTCCTGAATTAGCAGATGCCATGGTTGCAGCCAAGACAACTGGTGTAGCCTACGAAACCGTTCGAGACCTAGATGGACAATTGCCTCTCTTGGTCCCAATGAGCGAGGTTGCTGGACGCATGGCGGTGCAAATTGGGGCTCACTTCTTGACCAAACAAGAAGGAGGATCAGGCGTTCTCCTAGGTGGTGTGCCTGGTGTTCCAAAAGGAAAAGTCACCATCATCGGTGGTGGGGTCGTTGGAACCCATGCGGCCCGTATCGCTCTTGGACTTGGTGCCCAAGTGACCATCTTAGATATCAGTGCTAAACGTTTGGCTGTTCTGGAAGATGTCTTTGGTCATCAAATCCAAACCCTTATGTCCAATCCATTTAACATTGAAGCCAGCGTCCGTGATGCCGATGTTGTCATCGGTGCTGTCTTGATTCCTGGTGCTAAAGCTCCTAAATTAGTAACAGACGATATGGTTAAACAAATGCGTCCCGGTTCAGTTATCGTCGATGTGGCCGTTGATCAAGGTGGTGTTATCGAAACAGCAGACCGTGTCACAACGCATACGGAGCCAGTTTACGAAAAACATGGCGTACTCCACTATGCCGTTGCCAATATCCCAGGGGCTGTCGCTCGTACCTCTACTATCGCCCTTACCAATGTTACACTTCCTTATGTCGAATCCCTAGCTGACAATGGCTTCCACAAGGCAATTGCCCTCGATGAAGGCTTGCGCCAAGGTGTCACTACTTACCAAGGCCATATCACAAGCCAACCCGTTGCTACTGGTTTAGAGCGTGACTTCACACCAATTGATGAATTGGTTTAATTTCTAACATAAAAAAGGCAAAGATCTGATGATCTTTGCCTTTTCTTTTATTCTTCTTCTTCCACATCCGGTTTTTCTTTGAGGACTGGATTTGGGATGGGCTCGTAGGCCCGGATAATTTCTGCTACTACAGGATGGCGAACAACATCCTTAGCAGAGAAATGCACAAAGTCAATTTGAGAAATGTTCTTCAATTTCTCCTGGGCATCAATCAAGCCGGATTTGACATTTCGAGGAAGGTCAATCTGGCTAGTATCCCCATTGACAATCATCTTGGAATTAAAACCAAGACGGGTCAAAAACATCTTCATCTGCATGATGGTGGTATTTTGCGCTTCATCGAGGATGACAAAGGCATCGTCCAAGGTCCGCCCCCGCATATAAGCCAAAGGCGCAATCTCGATAATCTCCCGCTCCATCATCCGAGTTGTTTGGTCTTTCCCTAAAATCTGGTAAAGAGCATCATAGACCGGTCGTAGATAAGGGTCTACTTTTTCTTTAAGATCCCCTGGTAGGAAACCAAGGCTCTCTCCAGCTTCTACAGCAGGACGCGTCAAAATGATCCGCTTGACCTGACCACGCTTGAGGGCGGTCACGGCCAAAGTCACTGCTAGGAAGGTTTTCCCAGTTCCCGCTGGTCCAATCCCAAAAGTGACATCATGGTTCTTGACACTATCCACATAGATCTTTTGTCCAAGCGTTTTAACCCGAATGGGCTTGCCGTAACTGTCCTTGATAATCTCTTCTTCATAGAGAGCGATGAACTTATCCAATTCACCATTTCTCACCATGGTAATGGCGGTCACCACATCCGGCGTCCCAATGGTCATGCCACGATTAACGAGGACCAAAAGAGCCTGAATGACTTGACGAACCTGCTCGCAGGTTTCTTCTTCTCCAATGATTTGGACGATTTCTGTCCGGGCATGAATAGTTACCCCAAATTCTTGCTCCATCAGACGGAGATGGCGTTCGTTAGATCCAAACAAATGAAAGAGATCGTCTGGATGCGTTAATGTAATTTCAACTGAATGTTCTTGCAAATAAAGAACCTCTCTACCTGTATTTTTCTATTATTATAACAAAGAGGCCGAGAAAAAACCATCCTCGACCTATCCTTCTCTAGTGGGCTTGGTATTCTTCCCAAATCGCATCAAAATCGCCAAGATTAAAGGAAAAGCTGGCATGCTCTTCTAGATAACGACTGACCTCATCGAAGTCATCTGTGTGCTTAGGAAAAGCGGACTCATGAAATGCAAGATCCGCTAGAATGGCCTTAGGAGCATTGCTTTTAGGATTGCGCTCCGTCATCAACCAAGTATAAAATGATTTTCGCATAAGCCTCCTCTTAGATCAACTCTGTTCCAAATTGGTCTTGCTTGATTTTTTTCGCCTTCATCAAACCACCCAAAGCCTTTTTGAACTGACCTTTTGAAATCCCAAAAGTTGCCTTGATCTCTTCTGGAGAGGACTTATCATTCAGGGTCATAAAGCCTCCATTGGCTTCCAAATAGGTCAAAATCATTTGGGCATCGTTTTCCAACATCTCAAAGGAGCGTGGCTTCAGCGACAAGTTCAAGGTCCGATCCACCTCACGGAATCCAATGACCCGGGCATCTAGGACTTGTCCCAAACGAGGTTCTGCATAGCGCTCACTCGGATGGATAAAGCCTAGCATATTGTTCTCTGGAAGGTAAACAAAAGTCCCAGACAATTTCAAACGATAGACAATAGCTGGCCAGTTTTGGTTTTGCATATTGTTATAGGCTGGACGAGCCAAACGCTGAAAATCTTCCTGGTAGGCTAAGATCCCCCAAATCCGATCTTTCTTATCAACTTCTAAGCGAATATAGAGACGATCGCCCTTTTTTGGCCATAGATCTTTGATCTCCGGTAGGATATCTAGTGAGACAACAATCTGCTTATCTGGAAGCCCTGTATCCACAAAGACTCCCAAATCCTTGCGCACTTCCGTGACTGTTCCCCAGCCAAAGCTTTCTTGAGTTGCTGTGACTTCAAGTGTCGTGAGTCGGAGCTTTTGCTTCATATCTGTATAGGCAAAGCCCTTGACACTTTCTCCAACTTTGTGTGGGCCTTCTGCTTTATCAAGCGCGTAGGTCTGGCCATCTTTTTGAACAAAATAGAAGCGATCATTTTCATCAATGACCATTCCCATGATGTAGCTTGCTAGATTCGTATTCATGTTTCCTTCTTTCCTCTTGCCTCTTCACAAGAATGATGGAAATAAAACCCAGCCAGCAGTGCCAACTGAGTCTTTCTTTCCTGTAGTGGTTGAGATGGATTAAACTTCCATCAATTCTTTTTCTTTGTGAGCTGTCATTTCATCTACATGTTTGACCGCATCATCCGTTACTTTTTGGATCTCTTTTTCAAGACCTTTCAATTCATCTTCTGTGATTTCTTTTGCTTTTTCTTGTTTCTTCGCTTCGTCCATAGCATCACGGCGGATGTTACGGATCGCTACTTTAGCATTTTCACCAACTTTTTTCACTTCTTTTGCCAAGTCACGACGAGTTTCTTCTGTCAAAGCTGGGATGACCAAGCGGATAACAGATCCATCGTTAGCTGGAGTGATACCAAGGTCAGATGCATTGATGCTGTGCTCGATGTCTTTCAAAGATGATTTATCAAATGGTGTGATCAGCAAGACGCGCGCTTCTGGAATGGTGATAGATGCCAATTGGTTCAAAGGAGTCTCTACTCCGTAGTATTCTACAAAAATACGATCCAAAAGACTTGCGTTTGCACGTCCAGCACGGATGCTACCAAATTCACGTCCCAAACTTTGGTGAGACTGGGTCATTCTTTCTTTTGCTTTTTCTACGATTGGGTTTGCCATAATCTTCCTCTATTTTCTATTATTTTTCTACATTATTCGATACGGTTGTACCGATATTTTCACCAAAGACAACTCGTTTGATATTGCCTGGGTCATTCATATTGAAGACAACCAAGTCAATGTCGTTGTCCATGGAGAGAGTGGAGGCTGTTGAGTCCATAATGCGAAGACCTTTGTTGATCACATCACGGTGGGTCAATTCCTCAAATTTAACAGCTGAAGCATCTTTTTTCGGATCAGCATTGTAAACACCATCCACCCCATTTTTGGCCATGAGGATGGCATCTGCTTCAATCTCAGCTGCACGAAGGGCTGCAGTCGTATCTGTTGAGAAGTATGGAGAACCGATCCCTGCACCAAAGATCACGATCCGATCTTTTTCAAGGTGACGAAGGGCACGACCACGGATATAAGGTTCTGCAACTTGTTGCATGGCAATCGCTGTTTGAACACGGGTATCCACGCCAACTTGTTGAAGCGAATCTGCCATCACAAGAGCATTCATGACAGTACCGAGCATGCCTGTATAGTCTGCTTGGACACGATCCATCCCTGCTTCAGCAGCAGGTTCTCCACGCCAAAGGTTTCCACCACCGATAACCAAGGCAATTTCAATTCCAAGTTCGTGAACTTCCTTGATTTCTTGAGCCATATTTTGGACAGTTTTGATATCGATTCCGACACCACGTTCGCCAGCAAGGGCTTCACCAGATAGCTTGATTAAGATACGTTTATACTTAGGTTCTACCATTTTCTCTCTCCTTTTTTGATCTGTATTATTTTACCATAAATTACGCTTTTTATATAGTCATATCCATCAAAATTTTCTTTTTTCCATACGATTAGTTTTACCAACTGTAGCAAATAAAAATGGCGTACAAAAAAAGCTACCCGAAGGCAGCTTTTCATTTTTATTAAAGTGAGTTAACGTCCACTTTGATACCAGGACCTTGAGTTGTAGTCAAAGTCAAGCTAGTTACGTAAGTACCTTTAGCTGTAGCTGGTTTTGCTTTTTGGATTGTGTCGTTGAAAGCTTTAAAGTTTTCAACCAATTTAGTATCATCGAATGAAACTTTACCGATGATCGCTTGAACGATACCCGCTTTATCAGCACGGTAAGTGATTTTACCACCTTTAGACTCTTCAACTGCTTTCGCAACATCCATTGTTACTGTACCAGTTTTAGGGTTTGGCATCAAGTTACGTGGTCCAAGGACACGTCCAAGACGTCCAACAAGAGCCATCATGTCAGGTGTAGCGATAACAACGTCGAAGTCCAACCAACCATCATTGATTTTCGCAACAAGGTCATCTTCACCTACGAAGTCTGCACCAGCAGCTTTTGCTTCTTCAGCTTTTGCACCACGTGCAAATACAAGTACGCGAGCTGTTTTACCAGTTCCGTTTGGCAATACCATTGCTCCACGGATTTGTTGGTCAGCTTTTTTCACGTCGATGTTCAAGTTGTAAGCAACTTCTACAGTTGCGTCAAATTTTGCAAAGTTAGTTTCTTTTGCAAGAGCTACAGCTTCTTCTACGCTGTAGACTTTTGTGCTGTCGATTTTTTCAAGAGCAGCACGAAGTTGTTTGCTTTTTTTAGCCATTTTATCTTTCTCCTTGTAATGTGGTCATATCGATTTTCATCTCCCACGTCACTCGTCATTTGATCAAGTGTATTGCGGGCAAATAGGATTGTTACAATTAGTCAGTAACAGTGAATCCCATAGAACGAGCAGTACCTTCGATCATACGCATTGCAGACTCAATGTTTGCAGCGTTCAAATCTGGCATCTTAGTTTCAGCGATTTGTTGTACTTGTGCACGAGTTACAGTTGCAACTTTTGTTTTGTTCGGTGTACCTGAACCTTTTTCAACACCTGCAGCTTTTTTCAAAAGAACAGCAGCTGGTGGTGTTTTTGTAACGAAATCGAATGATTTGTCTTCATAAACAGTGATAACAACTGGGATGATCATACCAGCTTGATCAGCTGTACGAGCGTTAAACTCTTTAGTGAATCCCATGATGTTGATACCTGCTTGACCAAGCGCTGGACCAACCGGTGGAGCTGGAGTAGCTTTACCAGCAGGGATTTGCAATTTTACAAGTTTTTCGACTTTTTTAGCCATTTCTTAAATCCTCCTTTGTGGTTTTGGCGGTAATTACAGATTTTTACCTCCCACAAGTATGCTTTGTGCATACCTTTCTATTATACACGATTTCTCTTTTTTTGCAAGAAAAAATTAAAATATAGTAAACTTTTTTTTCGTTTTATGATAGAATGAAGCTATGTTAATCAAAGTTGCTTCTGTATTATTTATTTTTTTAACGCTGATTCTGAGCGGCATCATTGTTCACCTCTTTAAACTC